>DASYVL010000149.1 GCA_035937135.1 Terriglobales bacterium | reverse complement strand
AGGCGCGGGCGGTCCGTGGGCGGTCTGCAGGAGTTTTTCTGAGAGAGCGCTTGCGGGTCCTGGGGCTGGCCGGGCGCCTAGCCGAACGACTCGACGGCCTGAGCCTGGTCATCGAAGACCTCGAACAGGTTGATCAAGCCGACGATCTTGAGCGTCTGCACCGCCAGCTTCGAGGGCTTGACCAGCTTGAGCGCCCCGCCCCGCTGTTTGGCGGAGGTGAGCGAGCGCACCAGGACACCGATGCCGCTGGAATCGATCATGGGCACCGCTCCCACGTTGACCACGATCTGGTTGTCGCCGGCGTCGAACAACTGCTCGATGGCCTGGCGAAAGCCGTCCACCGACTCGCCGATCTTCAAGTCCCCGCGCAGCTCGATGACATGCACGCTCCCGTATTTTCTAACGCTGATGTCCAACGTTGGCCTCCGCTATTGCACCGACGGCTTTCGGGCTCCGCTCGCCCCCCTCCCGTCCAAAAACGGGCCGAAGCGGCGAAGCGAGCGCGTTGACACCCGAGTAACCGTTTGTTAGAGTGCCCGCACAAATTAAGAGAACCACCGGAATTTTGCAAGTGCGTAGTCTCCCTGCGCCCCGTTTTGATAACTAACCCGTACCCTGGCTAGCAACTGAAGGAGCCGCTCGATGGCGACTCAAAGACCGGGTTTCGCTGTCCCACTGGCCGAATTCGCCGCCGGTCTGCTGTCCGAACGCGAGGTCACCCCGCGCGCCCGCCTGACCGCGCATCAGGTGGCGGAGATGCTGCCCGGAGCGGCGGTGGTAGTCTATGCGGTAGAGGACCAAGCGGCGCCGGCCTGGAGCGCCAAGGCCGCGGAAGGCGAGGTCCAGGTGGCCGTGTCCGGGGTCGAATTCGGCGCGGGCACCCTGGGAATCATCGCGGAGAAAAAGGAAGCGCGCATCTTCCCCGGCGGCGAACTGACGCGCGAGCAGTACTCCCACCTGAACCTCCGCCGAACCGTAGCTTCGCTGGCCTACGTCCCCATTCTCCTGGAAGAGATGCTGCTGGGCGCCATCGAGATCATCCACTACGACCGGCCGGTCACAGAGTCCGAGATGGCCCAGGTGGCGGAGGTCGCGGAGTACGCCGCGCTCGCCCTGGCCACCGGCATCGCCTACGAGACCGAGCGCAATACGCAGCTGGAATCCATCACCCGCATCGCCCAGATGTATGACCTGGAGAAGGTGTTCAACGGCACCCTGGAGATGGACGACCTGCTGCCCGTGGTGTGCTCCAAGTTCCAGGAGGTGATGAACGTCCAGGCGGTGAATCTGTGGCTGGTGAGCGGCGACGGCCTGCTGCTGATCAACCGGGCGGGAGTGGATCCGACCGTCGAGGTGGGCACCACGCTGAAGGGTGGGGAGGGCATTGCGGCGGCGGTCTCCGATTCCGGCGAGGCGGTACTCATCGACTCCGCCGATGACGAGCGCCTCACCCAGCGCAATGAGGACGTCGAGGAGGGGCAGATATTCTCCTTGGTGGCGGCGGCGCTGCTGGAGCAGGGCAAGCTGGTGGGAGTGGTGGAGGCCATCAACCGCAGCGACGGAGAGCCCTTCGACGAGGACGATCTCTTCCTGCTGACCAGCATCAACGAGACCGCGGCCAGCGCGCTGAAGAATGCCAGCCTGCTGCAGGCCGAGCGCAAAGTTGAGATTCTGGAGACCCTGGTCCAGGTGAGCAAGGAGATCACCTCCACCCTGAACCTGGAGCGGGTGCTGCAAGCCGTAGTCACCGGACCCAGCGCCGTCATTCCCTACGAGCGCGCTTCCATCGCCCTGGAAGAGCGCGGCAAGATCCAGGTGAAGGCCATCTCGGGCATGACCGAGATCAACCCCTCGGACCCCGACGTGAAGCGCCTGAACGACCTGCTGCAGTGGGCCTCCCTTTCCGCGCAGGAGATGTTTATCGTCCAGAAAGACGGCGAGGTCGACGACCCCCGGCCGGAGACACGGGAGAAGTTCAAGCGTTACTTCGAGGAGAGCGGCGCGCGCGCCTTCTATACCCTGCCCCTGGCCGACGATCAGGGACGGGTGGGGATCCTGGCCTTCGAGAGCAGCGACCCCGATTTCCTCTCCGAAGCCCACCTGGAAATGATCAAGGTGCTGGCGGGCCAGGCCACGGTCGCCGTGCGCAACGCCTCGCTCTACCGCGAAGTGCCCTTCATCGGCATCCTGGAACCCTTCCTGCAGAAGAAGCAGCAGTTCCTGGCCATGGAGCAGCGGCGGCGGCGGGCGATGCTGGTGATTGCAGGAGTGACCCTCCTGGGCCTGATCGTAGTTCCCTTGCCCATGCGCGTGGATGGAGTGGCTACCGTGGCCCCGGCGCACATGGCCAAGATCCAGCCCGAGGTCGAGGGCGTGGTGGCCAAGGTCTACGTGCGAGAGGGCGACCCGGTAACGCGGGGCACCGTTCTCGCCGACTTGGAGGACTGGGACTATCGCGCGGCCCTGGCGGCGGCGGAGGCCAAGCGCAGCGAGGCCGTGGCTTTGGCCAACCGCGCGCTCGCGTCCAACGACGGCACCGCGGCCGGCATCGAGCGGGTGCAGGCGGACTACTGGGCCGCGGAGGTGACGCGGGCCCGGGAGCGTCTGGATCGCACCCATCTGCGCTCTCCCATTGACGGAGTGGTGGTCACGCCGCGGGTGGAAGACCTGGTGGGCCGTCACCTGGAGTACGGCGACACCTTCGCCGAGGTCGCCGATACCCGGCGCGCTACCGTGGATGTGTCCGTGGCGGATGAAGACGTGGCCCTGCTGGAACCCGGCGAAGCTGCCGTGGTGAAGCTGGGTGCCTTCCCCACGCACACCTTCCGAGGAAAGCTTGAGGTCATCAGTCCCCTGAGTCAGGTGGAAGAGGAGCACCGCGTCTTCTTCGCTCGCGTCACGGTCGCCAACGAGGACACCGACGCGCTGATGCGGCCCGGCATGCAGGGGCGCGGCAAAGTCAATGTCCGTACGGGCTGGTATGCAGCGGGTTGGCGGCCGGCAGGCTACGTGCTGTTCCGCCACACCGCGATGTGGATGCGCTTCAAACTGTGGTCGTGGTTTGGTCTGTAGATACCGGGGAACGAATTCTGGGGAGGGCTAGCGTGGCAAAGCGTGTGGCAATCACCGTATTCCTTGCGGCGAGCCTGGTGACCTGGCTGGGTTGCGGCGGCTCCAAACCCGCCCCGGCGACCGCTGCGGCCGCCAAACCCGCCCCGGCTCCGGTTGCGCCGCAAGAGAGCACCTTCGTGGCCTCCGGGCCCATCGTGGTGGAGAACCAGGTGGACGTCCAATCGCAGCGAGAGGGCGTCGTCGCAAAAGTCAACGTAGACGCGGGAACGATGGTGCGCCAGGGACAACTTCTGGCCACGCTCGACGACCGGCAGATCACCGCCGACAAGGAAGCGGCCGACGCCAAAGTGCGCAGCAGCGCCGCCGACCTCAAAGGCTGGGAGGGCGAGGTCAAGGTGCTAAAGTCCGACCTGGAGCGCGCCGAAAAGATGTGGGAGGCGCAGCTCATCACCAAGCAGGACCTGGAACACGCCCGCTTCAAAGTGGAAGCGGACGAATCTGAAGTGGAGCGGGCGCGGGAGAACCTGCACAACGCCCAGGCTACGGCGAAATCCCTGGCCCTGGAATTTGGGAAAACGCGCATTCAGGCGCCCTTCAATGGCGTAGTCGCCCGGCGCTACGTGCGCGCGGGCCAGCAGGTGGCCATCGGGGACCGGCTGTTCTGGGTGACCGCGGTGGGGCCGCTGCGAGTGAAGTTCACCTTGCCAGAGCGCTTTGTGGGCCAAGTGAAGAAGGGCGATGAACTGAGCGTCACCGCGGGCGCGGGCGACCAGCAGAAACACACCGCCAAAGTGATCCAGGTAAGCCCGGTCGTCGATCCCTCGAGCGGCACCATCGAGGTGCTGGCGGAGGTGATGGGAGCCGCCGCTGACTTGCGTCCGGGCATGACCGCCAACGTGATCCTGCCCAACCCGAAATGAACCTCACCGAAGCCCTCAACACCGCGCTTCCGGAGATCCCCGCACTCAGTGGCAAGGAACGCTATCCCAAGCTCCATCCCAAGCTGGTGGGCCGGGAGCAGGAGGAAGAGGGAAAGACGGTCATCACCGCCGTGGTCTCCGGCAAGAGCTGGCTCTACCAGTTCTCCCCGTCGGAGTGGGAGCTGGTGCAGCTGTTCGACGGAGAGCGCTCCTACGAGGAAGTCTCCGACCTGTTCGCCGAACAGCACGGGATCCGCTACGACCCGGGCGAGATCCGGGAAATGGCGGCGAATCTCGACACCATGGAGTTCTGGTACAAGACCCCGCAGGAGCTGAACACTACCCTCACTCAAAAGCTAGCCGACGAGCGCAGCCAGCACACCAAGAAGAAATCCAAGTACGGGGACGTCTCCCACCTGCAGTTCTCCGCCTGGGACCCGGACGAGTGGTTCGACAGGATCCTTCCCTGGCTGGAGTTCACCTACACTCGCTGGTTCACCCTTGTCACCCTCTTTGCCTTCGCCTTCATGACCTACGTGTTCATCGACCGCTGGGCGGAGATCGGCTACGACACGCTGCAGTTCTACAATTTCACGGAAAAGGGTTTCTGGGACATCGTCGAGTTCTGGTTCCTGGCCTGCGGCGTGCTGTTCATTCACGAGTCGGCGCACGGGCTGACCTGCAAGCATTACGGCGGCCACGTCCACCGCATGGGCTTCCACCTGATCTACCTGACGCCAGCATTCTTTACCGACGTCACCGAAGCTTGGGTGTACGCCAACCGCTGGCAGCGAGTGGTGACCATCGTCTCCGGCGCCTGGTCAGAGATGATCATCTGCGCCGTGGCCACCGCCGTCTGGTGGGGGACGCCCTACGGCACCTTCGTCCACGATTTTGCCTACAAGCTCATCCTCATCACCGGACTTGGGGTGCTGTTCTTCAACTGGAATCCTCTCATCAAGCTGGACGGCTACTACCTGATCACCGAGATCCTGGCCCTGCCCCAGCTCAAGGAAGATTCTACCGCCTACGTGACCGGCTGGGTGAAGAAGCACATCTGGCGCCTGCCGGTGGAGGTGCCCTACGTTCCCAAGCGCCGCCGCGTGGGCTACGTGGTGTACGGGATCCTTTCCGGCATCTACAGCTATTCCCTGCTCTACGTGGTGGCGAAGTTCGCGGGCAATATCGCCGGCGGCTTTATCGGGCCGGAGTGGGCCTTCATTCCGGCGATCGGGGCCGGGTACATGATCTTCCGCTCCCGCATCACTGTATTGGTGAGGTTTATGAATACGCTATATCTGGACAAGAAAGATCGCGTTCTGGCCCTGGCGACGCCCCGAAACAAGCTGATGGCGGGAGTGGCCCTGGGGCTGCTGCTCGTCCTTCCCATCTGGCGGGAGACGGTCGAAGGCCGCTTCCTGCTCGAACCGGCGAACCGCGCGGTGCTGCGCGCCGCCGTCCCGGGAACGGTAGTGGAGGTGAATGCGGTCGAGGGGAAGAAGGTGGCCGCAGGAGAGACCTTGCTGAGGCTGCGCAACCTGGGCCTGGAATCGGAGGCCGGCAAGACGCTGGCGGACTCCCGGATGGCGGCCGCCCGCGCCACCGATGCGCAGCTTCGCTACGCCGCCTTTGGCGTGGCCGATCGCGAGCGCCAGCAACTGGCCGAGCGCAGCCGGTTGCTGCAGCAGCAGGTCGCCATGCTGGCCATCTCCACTCCCATCGGAGGCCAGGTCATGACCCCGCGCGTGTCAGACCGCATGGGCTCTCGCGTCGAACCTGGGACCGAACTGGTCGAAGTAGCAGACCTTTCCACTTTGCGGGCCCGCATCTATCTGCCAGAGTTCGCTGTTCGCAAGACCCAGGTGGGCGCTGATGTCCGTCTGCTCCCGGACGCGGGCGTGATCTCCATCTCCGGAAGGGTCCAGTCCCTGGCCCCCGCCTCATCCGACATGGCGGCCGGGCTGAGCGAACACGCCCAGTACCGGGGGATCCGTCCGCCGACGTTCTACGCGGTCACCATCCAGGTAGAGAATCCGAAGGGCGAGCTCAAGGCGGGCATGGCTGGAACTGCTCTGCTCACGGCCGGCCGTCGCAGCCTCGCCGGGCTGGCGGCCGAGGCGGTGTGGGACTTCGTTCGGCGCAAGGTTTGGTAGAACCGGAACCCCGCATCCAATAAAAAGAGGCCGCGTAAGCTACCCGCGACCCCTCCCCCTTGTTTACAACCTCGTTGAAGCTACGGCTGGCTGAT
>DASYVL010000148.1 GCA_035937135.1 Terriglobales bacterium | reverse complement strand
AGGTGCTCGAAGGTGATCTCGAAGCCCTCCGGGGGATGGCCGGCGACGGCGATGCGCTCGTCGATGCGCTTGCCGGAGGCGCGATAGGACTGCTGCGCGTCTCCCGCCGCGGCCTCTGATGGCGGCGGAGGCGCGGCCGCCGGAGGAGCTTCGGGAAGAGCTTCGGCAGGGGCCGGAGCAGCCGGGACAGGCGGCGGAACCGGAGGCGGAACAGGCTCGGGAGGGGCTTCTGCCGGGTTGGACGCGGTCTCCGGACGCAAGTCGCCCTCGGAGGTGAACTTGCGCTTGTCGCTGACCACAAAATCGGATTGCTTCTTCTCGGTCATATCTTCTTTCTAGTTTCTAGTTTCCAGTTTCTAGTTTCTAGAGCGCAAAAGGTAACTCGGCGACCGTAACCGTCGCTTCACCGGCCTTCAACGCTTTTGGGTGGAGCGTGAGCTCGCGGCGCACGTATCCGAGCGCGATGGTAGTGCGCGTGCCGTCGGTCTGGGGCAGGGAGGCGACGCTGGTCAGTTCGCCCACGTCCTTGCCCTCGGCTTGGATCTTGGTTCCGGGAGCGGCGGCGCCTGCGCCGGCGTTTTTCAGGCGAAAGCCGGTGAACTTGCGGTGCACCTGGCCGCGGGAGCGGATGCGCTCCACGATCTCCTGGCCGACGTAGCAGCCTTTGGAGAAGTCGAGCGCCTGGTGCTGCTCGGTCTCCTGGGGCAGGTCGCGCTCGCGGATGTCCTGACCGTAGCGCGGCAGGCCCGCGGCGATGCGGCACATCTCCCAGGCTTCCGTGCCGACAGGCGTCGCGCCGGCGGCGACCAGCGCGTCCCAGACGTTCGCGGCATTCTGCGGCGTCAGCCAGATCTCGTAGCCGGGGTCGCGGCCCGCGGAGCGCACCAGAGAGACGCCGATGTCCTGAAGAGTCGTGTCGCGAAGCTCGAGCGGCTCGAGCGTGCCAGCGTTCAGGCCACACTTCCCCAGCACGGCGCTCGCGTTCGGTCCACGCAGCCCGATGGCGGTGAGCTTCTCGCTGATGTCGGTGATCGCGACGTCATCCATGATGATGTACTTCTCGAAGACCTCGCGCAGGCGCGGCGCCTGGGAGCTGTCGGTGTCGAGCAGGAGGTGGTCGCCGCGGTTGTAGATGTAGAGGTCGCCGAGGATGTGTCCCTGGGGATTGAGCAGGAAGCTGTAGGCGCCGCGGTTGGGCGCCAGGTCGCGGACGTTTCCCGTGACCATGCCGTTCATCCAGCGGACGCGATCTTCGCCGGTGGCCGCGAGCTTCGCGCGCCAGCCCAGGTCGAAGACGCCCGAGGCGGAGCGCAGCGCGACGAACTCGGCCTGCGGATCGCCGAAGGCGGAGGCGGTCTCCGCGCCGCCGTATTCCCCCAAGCGCGCGCCGCGGGCCGCCAGATGCTCACTGAGAAATGTGCGGGTCATCACCAAACAATTGATTATAAAGCCCGCTGCCACTTCCCACGGGCGGGGACTCGCTGGTATCTTCCTTAGCGTGAGCCACAGGATCGCAGTCATTCCCGGGGACGGCATCGGCAAAGAGGTGCTGGGGGCGGCGCTCGAAGTGGTGAAGGCCACGGGCGCCCAGCTCGAGTTCGAGGAGTTCGACTGGTCCGCGGACCGCTACCTCCAGGACGGCGTCACCGTGCCGTCCGACGGCTTCAAAAAACTGGGGCGCGACTTTGACGCCATCTTCCTGGGCGCCTTCGGCGACCCGCGCGTGCCCACGAACATCCACGCCAAAGAGATCCTGCTGGGCATGCGCTTCCGGATGGACCTCTACGCCAACGTGCGCCCGGTCCACCTGCTGGACGCCGCGCTGTGCCCACTGAAGAACGTGGAGCCCGCGGACGTGAACTTCACCGTCATCCGCGAGAACACCGAAGGCCTGTACGTGGACGTGGGCGGCGTGTTCAAGCCGGGGACGCCGGATGAAGTCG
The DNA here is from genome assembly GCA_035937135.1 of Terriglobales bacterium. Taxonomy (NCBI): domain Bacteria; kingdom Pseudomonadati; phylum Acidobacteriota; class Terriglobia; order Terriglobales; species Terriglobales bacterium. Next base: position 69 of record DASYVL010000148.1, on the reverse strand, counting down.
CGGTGCAGGAGGACGTGAACACGCGCAAAGGGGTGGAGCGCATCCTCAAGTACGCCTTCGACTACGCCA
>DASYVL010000147.1 GCA_035937135.1 Terriglobales bacterium | reverse complement strand
TCGGCCTGAACCCCGACCGCGTCATCATCAACATCGACGAGTTCGGCAACACCACCGCCGGCACCATCCCGCTGGCCATGCAGACGGCACTCGACCAGGGCAAGCTGAAAAAGGGAGACTTGGTGCTGCTGGCCTCCGTGGGAGCAGGATTTACTACCGGGGCTACGCTGCTCCGGTGGGCGTACTAGTCGGCGGCAGGAATTACTTCTTGGCCTTGATGTCCTCGCGCTTGGCTGCCGCCTCCAGCGGGCGCTGCGGCTCGGTCATCCTCGCCGGGTCGAGGATCTCGGCAATCTCTTTCTCCGACAGCAGCTTCTTCTCCCGTGCGATGTCAATGATGGAGCGGCCTGTGGCCACGGACTCCTTCACGATCTCCGCCGCCTTGGCATAGCCGATATAAGGATTAAGCGCAGTGGCCAGCGAAACCGTGCTCTGGGCGTAGAAGTCGCAGCGCTTGGGGTTCGCCGTGAGCCCGGCCACGCAGAAGTCGGTGAACTGCCGCAACATGTTCGTCAGGATGCTGATGGACTGCATCACGTTGTAGCTCATGGTGGGCATCATGACGTTCAGCTCGAGCTGTCCCGCCTGCACCGCCATGGCCACGGCCACGTCGTTGCCGACCACTTGGAATGAAACCATGGCTGCCAGCTCCGGTATCACCGGGTTGATCTTCCCCGGCATGATGGAGGAGCCGGGCTGCAGCGCCGGCAGGTTGATCTCGGCCAAGCCGGTGTTGGGCCCTGCGGCCAGCAGGCGCAGGTCGTTGGAGATGCGGATGATCTCCAGCGCCAGGTTGCGCAGCGTGGAGGAGATGGTGGACATACAAAGGTTCGACTGCATGGCGTAGCGCATGTCGTCCACCACCACCAATCTCTGCCCAGAGATGCGCGCCAGGTTGGCGATGGCCTTCTCGCGATAGTCGGGATGGGTGTTGATCCCGGTGCCCACCGCCGAGCCGCCCAGCCCGATCTCGCGGGCGAACCCGGCGCCCTCGCGGATGGCGATCCACGCCCGCCGCGCCGCGCCCGCATAGGCGGCGAACTCCTGTCCCAGGCGCATGGGCACCGCGTCCTGCATGTGCGTCCGCCCCGACTTCATGATGTCCCAAAATTCCTTGCCCTTCTTGTCGAGCGCGACGGCGAGCGCTTCGACCGCGACGCTGAGCTTCTCCAGCTCCAGCAGCGCCCCCAGGCGCATGCCGGTGGGGAAGACGTCGTTGGTGGACTGCCCGTAGTTGACGTGGTCGTTGGGATGGAGCACGGAGTAGTCGCCCAGCTTGCCGCCCAGGAGCTCGATGGCGCGGTTGGCGATCACCTCGTTGGAGTTCATGTGGAAGCTGACGCCGGCTCCCGCCTGGAAGACGTCCACCAGGAACTCCGTATCCCACTTGCCCTCGGCCACTTCCTTGCTTGCGGCGATGATGGCGTTGGCGCGCTTCTCATCCACCAGGCCGAGCGCCAGGTTGGCCTCCGCCGCTGCCTGCTTGATCATCCCCATGGCGTGGATCAGCGTGGGGTGCGCCCGCATCCTGGAGATGGGGAAGTTCTCCATCGCCCGCACCGTCTGGATGCCGTAGTAGACGTTCGCCGGGATCTCTTTCGTCCCGATGGAATCTTTTTCCGTGCGGGTGGAGGTTGCAGTTGCGGTTGCCATGAGGGCTCCTGGTCGGCTTCGAGAATGGGAAGCCAAGACCCAGGGAAAAATTATAGCAAGTGGCGACGCCGTGCCCGCTTATTGCTTATCGCTTACTGCTTGTCGTAGGCCGGCCTTGTGGCATCATGTTAGACGATGGCATCCACGAAAACCGGGTCGCTGCTGGAAACCCAGCCCAAAGCTCAGCCCATCCCGGACGACTACGCCCTAGTGGACGTCCTGATAGTGGGCGCCGGGCCCACCGGCCTGGCCTGCGCCATCGAGGTCCAGAAGGTGGGCCTCTCCGCGCTGCTCATCGAGAAAGGCTGCCTGGTCAACTCCATCTACCACTACCCGGCGAACATGACCTTCTTCACCACGCCGGAGCTGCTGGAGATCGGCGACATGCCCTTTACCACGGCCCATCAGAAGCCCACGCGCGAGGAGGCGCTGCAGTACTACCGCCACGTGGCCGCGCACTACAAGCTGAACGTCCGCCAGTACGAGAAGGTGGAGACCATCGCCGGATGGGACGGCGCCTTTCAGGTGCTGACCACCGACGCCTACGACCACATCCAGGAGTGGCGCGTGCGCAAGATCGTGGTCTCTACCGGCTACTACGACCGCCCCAACCTGCTGGACGTCCCCGGCGAATCGCTGTCCAAGGTCTTCCACTACTACCGCGAGCCGCATCCTTACTATGACTGCGACGTGGTGGTGGTGGGCGGCAAGAACTCGGCGGCGGAGGCGGCGCTCGACCTCTGGCGCCACGGCGCCCGCGTCACCCTGGTCCACCGCGGCCCCGACCTCGGCTCCAGCCTCAAGTACTGGGTGAAGCCGGATCTCGAGAACCGCATCAAGAACCGCGAGATCCAGGCCCGCTTCAACA
>DASYVL010000146.1 GCA_035937135.1 Terriglobales bacterium | reverse complement strand
AGACCGCGCCGTGCACCACCAGGACCGGCACCAGGCCCAGGCAAGCGAGGATCCAGTGCTCGGCAGAGGGCAGGGTGGCCGCCAGCAGCAGCGTCAGCAGGAAGATGCCGGCGTTCAGGATGACCAGCGCCTTCACCGCCTTGGGGAAGGGCGGGAAGCCCATCGAGATGTTGCCGCGGGTTAGCATGAGAATCAGTGGCTAGTGGTTAGTTTAGAGGATTTGGAGCCAGCGCGCCCGTCCGTGAACTGCCAGCGAAAGACTGGGCGTAGCTCGTGTAGGCACGGGTCCTCGACCCGTGCCCCGTGTGCCCTGATTCCCGCAGCGCCCGGCTCAGAGAGCCGGGCCTACACGGTCTGCGCTGGTTTGCGAAGGATTGCTTTGCTGGGAGCTAGAAGCCAGCGCCAGAAACGAGGAACGAGGAACGAGGAACGAGGAACGAGAAACCGAAAACCGTAAACGGTAGACCGTCAACTCTCTTCCTCATCGTTCCGGGCTTGGCACCACCGCCAGGCTGCGGTGTCCTTTCTTGTCCACGGCGCGGACGGCGAAGATCACGTTGTCTTTAGAGCGCTTGATCGTCGCCGTGGTCGCGCCGCCTGCGTTCTCGACGTTCAGGATCGGCCATTCCGGCTCGGAGGTCGGGCGGTACAGGACTTCATAGCCGGACGCCAGGCCGCCCGGCGAAGGCTCCCAGGCCAGGGTGGTGTCATTCTCAAGCTGCTTGGTGAGCAGCTTGACCTTGGCGGGCGGCGCGGGGGCCGAAGCCAGCGAGGCCAGCGTGGCCGCGTTCAGCCGCGCCACGTTGGCCACGTACTGGAAGTCCACGAACTTGGGCAGGTCGCCGTACTCGATGCCGTTTTCCGTGCGCACGTTCTGGTGCTGATGGTTGTAGTCCTCGCGATACTCGGTGAAGCGCACGGCGGCGTAGCCCTGCTCGTTGAAGGAGATGTGATCCCCGCCGCGCAGGTAGCGGTCGCGCCGGAAGACCAGCTTGGGGCCGAAGTCCTTGGGCAGGTACTTTTCCGCTACCTCGCGGACGTAGCGCGCCAATTGCCGCGAGGGCGAATCGTTCTCCCCGCCCAGGGCGCGCAACAGGCGCAACTCCTGTTCGGTCGCCGCCGTGGGCACGCCCTCGGAAAACACTCGCACGATGCTCGAATCCTGCGTGGTGTCGCCCGGAGTCTTGTTGCCGCCTACGATGTCGTTGTTGAGCACGCCTTCGATGTTCATGCCCTGCGACTTGGCCCACTGGGCGAAGTGCTTGCTGCCGTTCAGTCCCTGCTCCTCGCCCGCCACCGCCATGAAGATGAAGGTTGCGGGGAACTTGTAGCGGCTAAGCACACGCGCGCACTCCAGGCTGACGGCGACGCCGCTGGCGTCGTCGTTCGCGCCCGGTGCCTCGTCCGCCACGTTCAACGTGTCGCTGTTGCGCGAGTCATAGTGCCCGGTGACCAGGTAGATGCGCTTGGCGTTTTCCGGGTCGGTGCCGGGAAGGACGGCGTACACGTTTACGATCTCGGTGGGCTTGGGGATGCGGTCGGCGGGCTCTTGGACAAAGCGGTCGATCTTCACCTCCAGGCAACCGCCGCAGGCCTGGGAGTAGCGCTCGAACTCGCTCTGGATCCACTCCCGCGCCGCGCCGATACCGCGGCCCGCGGCGATGGAGGCCGGGTCAGCCGCCGAAAGCGTGTTCCGGTTGTGGAAGCTGGCCAGCTTCCTGATGTTGGCCTCGATCTGCGCCGCTGACACCTTGCGCACCGCCGCCGCGATCTGCGGGTCCACCTCGCGCCCCCGCGTCGGAGGCGCCGGTTGCGTCTGGGCCACGGCAGCGCCGCAAAGCAGCAGCGCCGCGGCCTTCACAACGGTCCACTTTCTGGCTGGCAACTCGCTCCTCCCCTTTTTCAAGAAATCTATTTTTCCGACTTGACGCTGGCCGAAAGAGCTTTTAAATATAACAGGGTTCCCAGGCGGTGGAATCCTTTGGTCAGGAGGAGCCAAGGTGCTTTGTCCCGAGTGTGAATCCAATCTCGACATCGATGCCGAGGAAGTGGATGAGGGTGAGATCGTTTCCTGTCCGGAGTGCGGCACGGACTACGAAGTGATCACCACCCATCCCCTCGAGCTGAACCGTCTCGCCGGCGAGGAAGAGGAAGAAGAGTTGAAAGAGGAAGAGGAGAGCGAGAACGGTGACCACTCCTAGGCTTCTCCCGGCCGTATCGCTGGTTTCGGCGCTGGTGGCGCCGCTGGTGGCCCAGCCCCCCGCCGCGCCTCCCCGCGAGGACCCCCGCAAAGCCTACGCCCTCATCTTCGGGACCGTATTTGCTCCGGACAACCGTCCTGCCTACGGCGTCCGCGTGAAGATCCGCCGCGCCGCGGAAAAGAAGGCGCGCTGGGAGCTCTTCTCCGACCGCCGCGGCGAATTCGCCCAGCGCCTGCCCGTGGGCTCCGCCGACTACGTGGTCTGGGCCGACGTCCAGGGGCCGAAGGACCGGCCCAGGGCCGAGGTCAAAGTCCACATCGAGAACGACGAACGCGTGGACATCAGCCTGCATCTAGTAGAATAGGACTCTCCCACGGAGTGCTCCATGAAGAAGATCCTCGGCGCGGCCGTAGCTTTCCTGTTCGCGACTACGCTGGCGTCCGCGTGGCAGTACGGGCCCCCTTCATCCGGGCCGACCTTCGGCCTGGGCAAAGGTTCGAGCGAGCCCAAACGGGAGAAGCCGCCCGAGTTCCGCACCCTCACCGGCGCGGTGCTGGACAAAGCCGACGCGCCGGTCAAAGACGCCGTCGTCTATCTGAGGAACCGAAGGACCAAGGGGCTGACCACCTACATCGCCGACGCCGACGGCGCCTTCCGCTTCCCCAACCTCTCCCGCACCGCGGACTATGAGATCTATGCCGAGTTGAAGGGTCAGAAGAGCCCCGTCAAGACCCTGAGTTCCTTCGACAGCCGCACCAACGCCAAAATCAACCTCTACGTCGGACCAAAGGAAGAGAAGAAAGAAGAGCAGGTGGCCAAGAAGGACGAAAAGAAGGAAGCAGGCAAGGAAGAGAAGAAAGACCAGCCCAAGTAGTCGGCAGGGAAGACATGAAAACGGCCGCCCCGCGGGGCGGCTTTTGCATTTCTGGGACCGTCAGTTCTGCTCGTTGGAGGCGCGCTTCAACGACATCAGCTCTTCGATGGTCGAGGTGGCGCTGGAGACGGAGTGCTTGTGGGTCTCCTTGTGGGTCTCGACCTCGGCGCGGCTGGCTTGCTTCTCCGCCAGCTGCGTGCTCAGCCCCACCTTCTTCTCTCCCTGGTTCATCTTGACGATCTTGAAATCCCGCTCCTGCCCGGGTTCGAGCTTGAGCGGTGCGCCGCGCTCGTCCTTGGCCTCGGAGTTGTGGCACAGGCCCTCGACTCCCTCGGCGATCTCCACGAAGGCGCCGAAGGCGGCCACGCGTGACACCTTGCCCTTCATGACGTCACCCACGTGGTGCGCGGCGAAGAACGTCTCCCAGACGTCGGGCTGAAGCTGCTTCACGCCCAGGGACATGCGACGGGTTTTGGGGTCGATGGCCAGGACCACCGCCTTCACCTTGTCGCCCTTCTTCAGCACTTCCGAGGGATGCTTCACTCGCTTGGTCCAGCTCAAGTCGCTCACGTGCACCAGACCGTCGATGCCGTCCTCCACCTCGATGAAGGCGCCGAAGTCGGTGAGGTTGCGCACCCGGCCCTCGACCGGAGTGCCCACGGGATACTTCTCCGCCAGCGTATCCCAGGGATTGGCCGCCAGTTGCCGCAGGCCCAGCGAGATGCGCCGGTCGGTGGGATTCACGTCCAGCACCTGGGCCTCCACCTGGTCGTTGACCTTCACCAGCTTGGAGGGGTGCTTGGTGCGCTTGGACCACGACATCTCGCTCACGTGCACCAGTCCCTCGATGCCCTGTTCCAGCTCCAGGAAGCAGCCGTAGTCGGTGGTGCTGATGACGCGCCCCTTGACGTGCGCGCCCACGGGGTAGCGCTGCGCCACGTCCAGCCAGGGATCGGGGGTCAATTGCTTGAAGCCCAGCGAGACCCGCTGTTTCTCCTTGTCGTACTTCAGGACCTTCACCTGGATCTCGTCCGCCACGTGGACCAGGTCGCGCGGGTGGGTGAGCCGGCCCCAAGACATATCGGTGATGTGCAGCAGGCCGTCGAGCCCGCCCAGGTCCACGAAGGCGCCGTAGTCGGTCAGGTTCTTCACCGTGCCGGTGAGCACCGCGCCCTCTTCCAGCTTCTCCAGGATCTGCGAACGCTTGCCGGCGACCTCCTCCTCGAGCAACTGTTTGCGCGAGACCACCACGTTGCCGCGCTTGCGGTTCAGCTTGATGACGCGAACTTCCATCTCCTGGCCCAGCAGCCTGTCCAGGTTGCGCACCGGGCGCACGTCCACCTGCGAGCCCGGCAGGAAAGCGCGCACGCCGATGTCCACGGCCAACCCGCCCTTCACCCGCTCCACCACCTTGCCGCGCACGGGCAGGTTCTCCTTGTGCGCCTTCTCGATGTCTTCCCACACCTTGCGCTTCTGCGCCTTCTCGTGGGAGAGCAGGACGTAGCCTTCCTCGTGCTCGCCGTGGTCGCGCATCACTGGGATCTCGTCGCCCGGCTTCACGCGCACGTTGCCTTCGGCGTCCTGCAGCTGCGCGATGGGCACCTGCCCTTCCGCCTTCAGGCCGACGTCCACCACTACATAGTTGGACTTGATTTTTACGACGATGCCGGTCAGCACACGCTCGTCGGGCCTGGCTTCACTGGCTTCACTCTCCGCGGTGAAGGTCTCGAGCGCGGTGGCGAAGTCTTCGACCGGCGCGGGAGCCTCGGCGGCGACAGGAGCGGGAGCCTCGGCAGCGGGGGCGGGAGTCTCAGCGACCGGCGCGGTAGTCTCCTCGGCCGAACTGGACTCGGGCGCGGCGGACTCGGGCGCCGCGACTTCGGCGGTGGGCTCCGCCTGCGGCTCAGAAGCCTCGGGCTCCGCCTGCGTCTCGGTGATGGTGCGGGATGTGGTCTCGTCGGACAAAGCAGCTTCCTGAAAAAGATGCGGACGACTGCAGGACGTCGTTACCTGGATTGAGTCGCCCCTACGCCAGCGGGCTTGGGAATCCCAGCGGCCGGAGCCCGTGAAAACCGCTATTCAAAGGCCTAATGACTATAGCAACCGCTCGCAAAAGGTGTCAAACCGCGCCCGGTTTCTGCTACTCTGCCCACCCATGGACTACCTGTGGACGCCGTGGCGCTACGCCTACGTCACCGGCGCCGACAAGGCCACGGGCTGCATCTTCTGCGACGCCCCCAAGCTGGGGGACGACGGCAAAGCCTTCATCATCCACCGCGGCCAGCACTGCTACATCATCCTCAACACCTACCCCTACACCTCCGGGCACGTGATGATCGTGCCCTTTGCCCACCTGGACGAACTGCAAAAACTCCCTCCCGCCGCCGCCCAGGAGATGATGGCGCTGGCGCAGAAGATGGAAGGCGTGCTGCGCGCGGTCTATCGCCCCGAGGGCATCAACGTGGGGGTGAACATCGGCAAAGCCGCCGGGGCCGGGGTCGCCGGCCACGTCCACATGCACGTCCTACCGCGCTGGACCGCCGACTCCAACTTCATGGTCTCAGTGAGCGAAACCCGCGTCCTGCCCGAGGCCCTCGAAACCACCTACGAGCGCCTGAAAGCCAAGCTGTAGGCGTTGCCGCCGATTCGCTACCCTTCTCGACTGTCATCCTGAGCCCGCGCGGCGGGCGAAGGACCTTGCGTTTGATCTTGATTTGTCATCCTGAGCGAGCGGCAGTTTTTAGAAGTGGCGGCCAGTAAAACTGCGCTATGCTTCGGGGAAGGCATGAGCCGCGGAGCCACCAAAGCGCTGCTGGACGAGGAGCGGGCGCGCTTCCTGGCGTCGCGGCCGCCGCCGGATCACAGCCCGGCGCGCGGTTACGGCGGACGCATCGGCGTGGTACTCTCGGGTGGCGGCGCACGCGGCGCCTTCGAAGCCGGAGTCCTGCTGGCCTTCCAGGACGCGCGGCTGCCCACGCACATCCTGGCCGCCACCTCCATCGGCAGCATCAATGCCGCCTCCTACGCCGGGCACTCGGAGACCCTGGTGGGCAACGCCGAGCATCTGGTGAACTCCTGGCTCGAGGTCACGCCGCCCGCCGTGGGCATCTTTTGGACGCGCTACGTCTTCATGCTCGCCGGCCTCATTGCCGCCACCGCCGGCCTCGGCAACCTGATCCGCGCTTTGTCGGTGGAGAGCGGCTTCTACTTCCACCTGGTCCAGCCCGAACTCACCTGGCTGATGCTGACCCTGGCCGGCCTGGCGCTGCTCCTGCTCTACGACGACTTCCCCTACGTCTTCTATGTGCTGGCCAACCTGGTGCGCCGCCACTCCTGGAAGCCGCAGCCCCGGAAGATCGCATGGTCGCTGGTGGCCAACGGAGTGGTCTGGACCTGCGTCTGGATGTTCTTTGCCCGCACGCACCTGTACGTCTCCGGCCGGGAAGTGCTGGAGTTCAGCCCGGAGGCCAAGGCGCTGGCTGCCGCGGGAGCTTTGCTTGGCCTGGTGCTGTGGTGGTTCCTGCGTGACCCGGTGAGCACGGCCAGCCACAGGGCGCTGCGCCTGCCGCTGCGCTCCGGGCTCTTCCCCAACTTCGAGCGCACGCGCTTCCTGCGCGGCCGCATCCCGGCGGAGCAACTGCGCAACTCGCCCATACGCGTGATCCTCACCGCCGCCGACGTGGAGGCCGGGCGCGACGCCTACTTCAGCAACACCTCGCGCGAGGCGCTGGCCTCCGACCCGGGCGCCGATCCCGCCTTCGTCATGAGCGAGATTCACGAGACCGACGACCTGCTCAAGGTGGTCCTCGCCTCCTCCGCCTTTCCCTTCGTCTATGAGGCGGTCCAGATGCAGGAGCGCTCCTGGGTGGATGGCGGCATTGTCGCCAACCAGCCCATCCGGCCGGCGCTGCGCCTGGGCGCCGACCTCATCTTCCTGGTGCTGGTGGCGCCCCGCAGTCAGGAGCAGGTGAAGGTGGCCACCTTCCTCGACGTGGGGGTGCGCGCCATCGACATCCTGATGTCGCAGAACCTGAAGACCGACCTCAAGATCCTGGAGAACATCAACCACGTCTGCGAGCACCACGCGCGCCTGCTCGGCTGCCGCCCGGAGCAGGTGGTACTCGACATGGGAACGCGGCAGTACCGCTACCGCAAGGCGTTCACCGTTCGCCCCAGCGAGCCGCTGGCCGCTACCGTGCTCGACTTCCACGGCCGCATCACCGGCCCCGCGATCGTCCAGGGATATCGCGACGGATGCCAGGCCGTGCGCGACTTCACCGCCTACGTCGCGCACTTGCCGGCCGAAGGACCGAAGCACGTCCTGAAGTTTGCGGCGATGCCCGCGGCGGTAGCCGAGCCTGCGCACAATTCATAGAAGCTGTCATCCTGAGCGAGCGCCAAGCGCACGCGCAGGCGCGAGTCGAAGGACCCCTACCCCCAAAGGATTGTCATTCTGAGCGAAGTGGTAGAGACGTTGCATGCAACGTCTCTACGGCGCCTTTTCCATCTCCAGCAGCGCCTGCTTCCTCTCGAGGCCCCAGCGGTATCCCCCCAGGCCGCCGTCGGTGCGCACCACGCGGTGGCATGGGATGACCAGCGCGACCGGATTCGTCGCGCAGGCGTGCCCCACGGCGCGCATGGCCTTGGGTTCGCCCAGCGCCCGGGCGACTTGCTGGTAGGTCTCGGTGCGGCCGCGGGGAATGGTCTGCAGATGCTCCCAGACGCGCCGCTGGAAGGCGGTGGCTTGGATGTCGAGCGGCAGCCGCGGCTCCATGCGCTCGCCCTCCAGATAGCGCACCAGCGCCTCCATCCACGGCCGCAGCTTCTCCTCGTCGCGCTTGCGCTGGGCGAAGGGATACTCGCGCTTCAGCCCCTGCTCCAACTCTTCCACCGAATCGCCCAGGCGGATGTGGCAGATGCCCTGGTCCGTGGCGGCGATCAGCAGCCGGCCCAGCGGCGTGGCGGTGGTCGCATAGCGGATGAGAACGGCGATGGCGCTGCGGCGATACTTGTCCGGCGTCATGCCCAACTGTGACGCCGTGCGCTCGTACAGGCGGCTGCTCGAGCTGTAGCCGGCATCGTAGAGCGCCGTGGTCACGGCGCGGCCCTGCTGCAACCCACGCTTGAACCACTCCATGCGCATCGAGTCGGCATACTGCCGCGGCGTGATGCCCAGCGCCGACTTGAACGTCCGCTGCAGGTGGAAGGGGCTTTGGCGGAACTCGCGGGCCAGGCGCGCCAGCGTCACCGGCTCCTCGAGATGCGCTTCGATGAAGCGGCAGATGGCGCGCACCCGCATGAGGCGCGGGTTGCCGCCGGCGTCGTTGGGGCGGCAGCGCAGGCAGGCGCGAAAGCCGGCGCGCTCCGCCTCTTGCGGCTGGCGGAAGAAGCGCACGTTCTCGCGCCGCGGACGCCGCGAGGCGCACGACGGCCGGCAGAAGATCCCGGTCGAGGTCACGGCGTAAACGAAGGCGCCGTCGCGGCTCGCGTCCCGCCGCTCCACCGCCTGCCACCAGGCGTCCGCGGTCTCCACCAGCTCCAACTGCTTGGGCTTGAGCACTGCCATGTTGGTTGTCATGAGCGCAGGATAGCGGCCCGCTCCGGGCTGTGCTATCCGCTTCTTGCGGTCAAACTAAAAATCTGTCATCCCGAGCGAGTGCGACCAATCCCGCTTTGCGGGAGCGGGAGCGCGAGTCGAGGAACCCCTACTACTAGCTGCAGCTACGCCCCCCGCACCAGCTTTTCCATCTCCTTCTCCCCGATGATCTTGACTCCCAACTCCCGGGCCTTATCCAGCTTCGAGCCGGCGTCAGCGCCGGCGACCACGTAGTCCGTCTTCTTGCTCACCGAACCCGTAACCTTGCCTCCCGCGGCTTCGATCATCCGCTTGGCCTCCTCGCGCGGGTAGGTGGGCAGGGTCCCGGTGAGGACGAAAGTCTTGCCCGCGAGCTGCGTGCCCCGCTGCTTTTTCTTGCCGGTGAACTTGAGGCCCGCCTTCCGCAGGCGCTCCACCATCTCCAGGTTCTTCTTTTCCTGGAAGAACTCGCGGAGGCTCGCGGCGATGCGCGGGCCCACCTCCTCCACCTCTTCCAATTCCTCTTCGCCGGCCTCCATGATGGCGTCGAGCGAGCCGAAGTGCTGCGCCAGGAATTCCGCCGTGCGCGCGCCCACCATGCGGATGCCCAGGCCATAGATCACGCGCTCGAGCGGCAGCTTCTTCGAGTCCTCGACCTCGTCCAGCACGTTCTGCGCCGACTTCTCGCCCATGCGCTCCAGGTTCATGAGCTGCTCGTGGGTGAGGTCGTAGATGTCGGCGACGCTGCGCACCAGCCCGCGCTCCACCAGCTGGTTGACTAGGACTTCTCCCATGCCTTCGATGTTCATCACCGAGCGCGCGGCGAAGTGGCGGATGGTTTCCTTGAGCTTGGCCGGACAGTTGGCGTTGACGCAGCGATGATCAACCTCGCCCTCGGTGCGGACCACCCGCCCGCCGCACTCCGGACACTTCTCCGGCATGTGGAAGCGCCTGTGACCGCGCGGGTGTTTCTTGTCCTCGACCACCCCGGTCACTTTGGGGATGACGTCGCCGCCGCGCTCCACCGCCACCCAGTCGCCGATCTTCACTCCCAGCCGCTCGATCTCGTCCAGATTGTGCAGCGTGGCGCGGCTGACGGTGGTGCCGCCGATCGCCACCGGCTTGAGCGCCGCCACCGGCGTCAGCTTCCCCGTCCGGCCCACCTGCACCAAGATGTCTTCCACCTGGGTGACGCCGCCGCGCGCTGCGTACTTGTAAGCGATGGCCCAGCGCGGCGCCTTGCCGGTGAATCCCAGCTCCTGCTGCAGCCGCACCGAGTTCACCTTTACCACGATGCCGTCGGTCTCGAACGGCAGCTTCTCCCGCTCCTTCTCCCAGCGGCGGATGAAGTCGAGCACCTCGTCCAGATTCCGCGCCGTGGCGTAGCTGCGGCTCACCTTGAAGCCGGCATCGGCCAGCGCCTCGAGCGCCTGCGCGTGTTCGGGGAAGTGGTCTTTGCCGTCCACCAGCAGGAAATAGGCGTAGAAGTCCAGACGGCGTTGCGCCACCAGGTTGGGCTCGAGCGTGCGGATGGTGCCCGCGGCCGCGTTGCGCGGATTGGCGAAGCGCGCAAGCTCCTGGCGCTCGCGCTCTTCGTTCAGCTTGGCGAAGGCGGCCAGCGGCATGAGGACCTCGCCGCGCACTTCGAAGTCGCGCGGCAGCCCCGCCTTCTTCAGCGCGTCGGCGGGGATGGAGAGCGGCACCGAGCGCAGGGTGCGCACGTTGAGCGTGACGTCCTCGCCCACGGAGCCGTCGCCGCGGGTGATGCCGCGGTCCAGGCGCCCTCCGCGATACCACAGCGCCATGGAGAGCCCGTCCAGCTTCAGCTCGCAGACGTAGCTCACGTCCTTGCGGCCCGAGAGCTCGTGCACGCGCCGCTCCCAGTCGCGCAGCTCCTGCTCGCTGTAGGCGTTCTCCAGCGACAGCAGCGGCCGCGAGTGCGGCACCTTTACGAAACCCTCGCGCGGCTTGCCGCCCACCCGCTGCGTGGGCGAATCCGGGGTGACCAGCTTGGGATGTTCGGCCTCGAGCGCCTTGAGTTGCTGCATCAGGCGGTCGAACTCGGCGTCGGAGATCTCCGGATCGTCGAGCACGTAGTAGCGATGCTCGTGGTGGCGGATCTTCCCCCGCAATACCTCGATCCGCCGCTCCGTGTCCTGAACCGCCATGGCTGCCGATTATATTGGCTGTGTTGCGCCGCCGCGCCCCTGCATTTAAGATTCCCTGCGCTAGCAGGGAGGCTGACTATGCGAATGCGGATATCGTGGTTTCTAGTGATCCTCGGTTTGAGCCTGGGAGTGGCGCCGGCCCAGGAAAAGGCGACGAAGGCGGCGGACAAAAAGGACACGGCGAAGGCGCCGGCCGCAGCGGCCAAGAAGGCGGCCCCAATGGACATGACGGCCAAGCAGTCGCCGGAGATGGCCAAGCTGGTAAAGATGTTCGTGGGCACCTGGGCCGTGGACGAGAAGTTCGAAGCCGTCCCCGAGATGGGGCCGGAGGCACAGGCCGGGACGGGCAAGGGAACTGAAGTGGTCAAGGCCGGCCCCGCGGGCAATTCGCTGATTGCCGACTTCAAGGCCCGCAGCAGCATGGGACCGTTCACCGGACACGGCGTCATCTGGTGGGACGCCAAGGCCGGCGCCTATCGTTCCCTGTGGTGCGACAGTGAAGGCCTCGGCGGCTGCGATGCCGGCGCAACCGGCAAGTGGGAGGGCAACGAGCTGGTCTTCACCTCGAATGTCGAAATGCCCGGCCCGGACCCCAAGAAAATGATGAAGATGAAGATGCGGCAGGTGTACAGCGAGCTGAAGCCCGCTTCCTTCACCTTCTACATCGACTCCTCCATCAACGGTGGCGCCATGAAACGCATGATCATCCTGAAGTACAAGAAGTGAGGAGCCGGGGCGCAACCTGCCGAGGTCGGCGCCCAGGGAGAATACAGAAAAAAGGGCCCGGGAAGCGCCCGGGCCTTTTCTCTTTTCACAATCGCTCGGCAAGTGTTACAAGAGCACGATTCATGCAAAAAGCCGCCTTCCTCTACAACCCAGCCTCCGGGAGCAAGCTCAAGCGCCGCCTCGAGGACGTGGAATCCGCCGCTGCGGTGGTGCGCGCCGCCGGGGTGGAGGTGGTGGTAACGCCCACGCGCGCCGCGGGTTCGGCGGGCGAGCAGGCGCGTGAGGCCGTGGCCGCGGGCTGTGACGCCGTCTTCGCCTGCGGCGGCGATGGCACCGTCCACGAGGCCTTGCAGGGGATGATCGCCGCCGGTGGCGCCGCTGCCCTGGGCATCATCCCGCTCGGCACTGGCAACGCCCTGGCGCTCGACCTGGGCATCCCCAACCATCCCGTCAAGGCAGCGCGGATCTTGGTCGAGGCCGAGCCCCGGCGCCTGGCCGCCGGCAAGATCGAGTGTCAGGACTTTGCAGGCCGGCCCACCTCGCGCTATTTCACGGTGATGGCCGGTACTGGCCCCAACGCCCTGCTGGTCTATGCCATGGCTACGGGAGCGAAGGAGCGCTGGGGTATGGCCGCCTACACCATCCAGGCCGGGCTCTCCTGGGCCACGGCGCGCTTTGCTCCCTTCGAGGTCGAGTACGTAGAAGCGCAGAGCGGCGAGCGCCGCCGCCAGGTGGTGGCGGAGATGCTGGCCGCGCGCGTCAGCGATTTCCCCTTCCCGCTGAAGCGCGTGGCTCCCGGTGCCGCGCTCACCCGCGACGACATGCGCGTCATCCTGTTCCGGCCTCCGGTGCGCCTGCGCTACCTCGCCCACCTCTCGGGCGCGATGGTCGGCATCCAGTGGAAGGTCCCGGGGGTAGAGCTGGTGCACGCTACCGAGGTCCTCTGCCGTCCGCTCGAACCCGGCCCGGGCGATCCCAGCAAGAAGTCCGGTAGAGTCTTGGCCGAGGCCGATGGAGAATTGCTGGGCACGCTGCCCGCGCGCTTTTCCATGCTCCCCAATGCCTTTACACTGCTAATGCCGCGAGGACGCTGACCTTGGATCCGCTCACCCACATGCTCACCGGCGCCTGCATGAGCCGTGCCGGGCTGAACCGCAAGACGTCGCTGGCCACCGTGACCCTGGTGCTGGCGGCTGAGGTTTCGGATATCGACTTTCTCGCCTACTTCGGGGGGCCGGTCTTTGGATTTGCCCATCATCGCGGGATCACCCACACGCTGTTGGGGGCTCCGGCGATGGCGGCGCTGGCGCTGGGCATGGTCTGGCTCCTCAATCGCCTGCTGCTGCGCTGGGGACACCCCCGCAAGACGCCGCCGCGCTGGGGGCTGCTCTACAGCTACGCCTGCCTGGGCGCGCTCAGCCACATCCTGCTGGACTTCACCAACAACTACGGCGTGCGCCCCTTCGCGCCCTTTTATCTCCGGTGGTTCTCCTGGGACATCGTCTCCATCGTCGAGCCGCTGCTGCTGCTGGTGCTGCTCGCCGGCCTCATCGTCCCTTCGCTCTTCGGGCTGATCCAGGAGGAGGTGGGGGCGCGGCGCGCCGGCCCGCGCGGACGCGGTGGCGCCATCTTCGCCCTGGTGTGCATCGTCCTGCTCTGGAGTCTGCGCGATTTCGAGCATCGCCGCGCCGTGGCCGTGCTGGAAAGCCGCCTCTACCACGGCTCCGAGCCCATCCGCGTCTCCGCCTATCCCTACGACACCAATCCCTTCCTGTGGTACGGCGTGGTCGAGACCCAGGACACCTTCGAGACCATGCACGTCGATTCACTCACCCCCGAGGTCGATCCCCAGGACCACGCCCGCATCCGCTACAAGCCGGAGGAGACCCCGGCGTCGCTGGCCGCGAAAAAGTCCTACCTGGGGCGGGTGTATCTGGACTGGGCGCAGTATCCGATGTTCGAGGTGGAGCAGCGCGATTCGGGCGAAACGCGCTACCTGGTGCGCTTCTACGACCTGCGCTACGACTATCCCGAGCGGCGCTCCCGCGTGCTGAATTCCTCAGTGGAGTTGGATGAGCACCTGCGCGTGATCGCGGCACACTTCGGCCCCTTTACCCAGCGCAAGAACCTGGATTGAGGGCCGCCGCAGCTAGGCTTCGAGCGTTTGCCGGATTTCGTCCAGCAGATGGAGCATGCGCTCCAGGTCCCGCTCGACGGGATCAGCCGCCGCCGCCGGAATCTCCCCCATGCCCTTCATGCGACGGGGCCGGCAGTTCTCCAGCGTGGTCCAGATCTGCGAGAGTTCGGCCACCACCGTCTGGCGCAGGTCCTTGCTGCGGCGCTCCAGGCCGTGCTGGTGGGCGAAGCTGACGGTGAGCGGCTGCAGCCGATGCATCGCCTCCCGCAACCGCGCCCGCTCCTCCGCTGGGATGGATTGCTGCATCACCGTCATGCTCTTGGGGGAGTTCCTTTCGTCCAGCAGATCCAGGATGCGCGGCGGCGGCATCCACCATCGCCATGGCCACCGCCAGGCGGCGCTTGTGATTCTCGTTCAAGCCTGCGGTTTCCATGAGCGGAAGGGTCCGACGGACCCGAAGAAATTCAGTCCAGGCTGCCCTGTTCGATGACCACGTTCTCGCGCACGATCAGCCGGTGCGCGGCCATCTCCCGCAGCCGTGGCAGGACGCGAGCGATGTGCTCGTCGGTGTCCACTAAAATGATCACCAGGGGCAGCTTCCCGCCCGCATCCACCAGGCTGGTGGTCTGCACCCGGCTGCGTCCGGTGAAGCCGGCGACGGCGTGGAAGACGGTGCCGCCGGCGACGTTCTCCTGCCGCAGGTAGTTGAGGATCTCCAGATGCAGCGGGCGATGCTGCCGTTCGTCCGCTTCGTTCAGGTAGATGGTGATCTGCACCGCCATGTGGCCTCGCATTCTACAGCGCCCGTGCCAGCGCCGCGCCTGCGACCACCGCCACCAGGCACAGAAGATTGTTGGTCAGGATGTTGCTGCCGAACAGGAACCAGTGTCCCTGCTCCAGGTAGCAGCTGATGGTCTCGAAGGCATAGCTGGAAAACGTGGTGAAGGAGCCGCAGAAGCCGATGGCCACCAGCAGACGCCAGCGCGGATCTACCAGCACCCGCTCGCTGGTCCACACCAGGAACAGGCCCACCAGGAAGCTGCCGCTGATGTTGATGAACAGTGTCCCGTAGGGAAGGCGGTGGAAAGCAGCCGGGCCGCCAGGCGGCTCAGGAAGTAGCGGGCGCTACTGCCCGCAATCGCACCCAGGGATACCCACAGGTAGGCTCGCACGATGGAGTTCTCCTCGCATGAAAATGGTAGGAGTCATCATTCCCGCAAACGCGGGACGCTTCAGGCGAACTCCATCGCCAGTTCTTTTCCTACATCCGTGGCTCAAGGGATTCGGCCACGCGGTCCTGCGCCGCGGGCGCGCGCGCTCCCTGCACCAGCGCGCCCAGGCCGAAGAAGACCGCGGTGAAGAACAGGTCTCCGGCCAGCGAGTGACGGAAGAAGGGAAGCGCCGCCACGTAGCAGGCGGCCAGGCCCGCCAGCGTCTTGGGATACATCTCCCACACCGCCCAGACGGCGAGGTTGCTCACCAGGAAGAAGGAGACGGAGGCGACCAGCGCCGCGCCACCCACACGCAGCGGGCCGGAGTTTTCCTTCAGCTTGCCGCCCAGCAGCAGGATCGCCGCATACCAGGCCCAGGTCACCAGATGATCGGCAGAGAGCGGATAGGCATAGACCAGCTTGGTCAGGACCACGTCCGCGGCGATGAGCAGCGCCAGCGGGATCCACATGCGGCGGCGGGGCTGGCGAGCCCCGAAGAAGAGCAGGGAGGCGGCCACCGAGGTGAAGGCTACGGGGACCGAAACGAAGCGCAGGGCGACGGAAAGAACCACGAATAGGTACGCAAGCATGAACACCTCGGAGTGACAGAAGATTGTGGCTTGTTGGTCGCGCCCCGTCAAGCCGGAAGGCTAGGCTCTTCGCCTTCCTCCGCCCCCGCCTCGACCTCCTCCTCGGGCCCCCGCCGCCGGCGCCAGAGCAGCCACGCGAGCAGGCTAACCGCCACGACCGCCAGCATCCAGGGCAGGTGCTGCGTCACCAGGCTGGCGGTCAGGGTGATGATCTGTGGGCCGAAGAAGATGGTGAGCACGGAGATCAAGGTGAAGCGGATCGTCCGTCCGGAGAAGATTGCCAGCAGGAAGTGGTCGAGGCGCATCTTCAGGCCTCCGGCGGTGAGCACGAAGAGCTTGAAGGGCGTGGGAGGAGGGAGCATGGCGGGGACCATCAGCGCCAGGAACTCGTGGCGCTCGAAGGCACGCCGGATGCGCCGCAGCGTCTGCTTGGGGATGCGCTTTTCCAGCAGCATCTCCTCGCCCTTGCGTCCGATGTAGTACACCACCAGGCTGCCCAGCGCCGATCCCGCCGCGCCCATCAAGGCGTAGAGCCAGAACATCCCCGGCCGCCGGTACACGAAATAGGCCACCAGCGGGTCCATGGGGATGCCCAGAAAGGCGGCGTCCACGAAGGCGATGAGCAAGATGCCCCACGGCCCCATCGGGATCAGCACGGCGCGGATGTACTCGGTGTAGCTCGCGAGGATGTGTCTGAGGAAGTTCAAGCCGAAAAAATCATTCTACGCGAATCGCACAGGCGAGGACGCCCGTGACGCACAGCCGTGCTTAGTGTTTGGTCTTTCCCCGCAGCAGTTCCAGCGCGTGGGGAAGGATCTCGAGCACCGCGGCCAGGGACTCGGTGGCCGCGGCCGGGCTCCCGGGAACGTTCAGGACCAGCGTCCTTCCCCGGACGCCGCACACCCCGCGGCTCAGCGCCGCCAGCGGGGTCTTGCGCGCGCCCTCGCTGCGCATGCGCTCGCCCACGCCCTCCACCAGCCGGTCGCAGGCAGCGCGCGTGGCTTCCGGCGTGACGTCGCGCTCGGCGATCCCCGTGCCCCCGGTGGTCACCACCAGCTCCGCTTTCTCCGCCAGCCGCCGGATGGCAGCCTCGATCACCGGGCGCTCGTCGGGCACGATCTCCCGCGCCGCCACCGTGAAGCCCGCCTGCTCCAGCGCCGCCGCCAACGCCGGCCCGGAGGTGTCCACGCGCGAGCCCAGGGCTACGGAGTCGCTGACCGTCAACACTGCCGCATTCATCGATGGGTCCTCAAACAGCCATAAGCAATAAGCGATAAGCAATAAGCCGAAGCGCCCTAAGGTTTCGCTTATCGCTCATTGCTTACCGCTTATTGCTAAGCTTCCAGCACGTTCTCTTCCTGGTCTCGGTTGGCTTCGTCGACCAGCCGCAGGCCTTCCATGAGCAGGCCCTGGGTGGAACGGGTGCAGGTCTGCTCGGCGCTCTTGCCGGTGAAGTCGATCTGGAAGTTGCCCCCGCTCCAGGCCAGCACCTTGTACACGGCCTCGTCGCCCTTCAGCTTGCCGTAGATGGCGTGGTTGATCTGGCCGTCCGAGAAGAACATCTCGCAGCGGTCGCCATCGTTGGTCAGCACCAGGGCACAGGTCTTGTGTCCCATCTCCAGCGACTGCAGCAGGTCCATGACGTTCATCTGCGCCAGGCTGCCGCGCAGCGTGCCCTCTCCCGGCGCCTCGCGCGCCATCTTCTCCAGCGCGATCTTGTCGATCACCTTCTTG
>DASYVL010000145.1 GCA_035937135.1 Terriglobales bacterium | reverse complement strand
ATGCGCCTCTGGAGAGGGTGACCAATATCCCAGAGAGACAAGCAATAGTGATCTTGTTCATAGCTAATTCAGGAGTAAATGGAGGCGGCGATCGGAATCGAACCGATGGATAAAGGTTTTGCAGACCTCTCCCTTACCACTTGGGTACCGCGCCGAAAACAGTGGCCAGTCGTCCGCGGCCATTCGCCGGCAACTGCCACCACACACTAAGGATGCCGAGGGAGGCTGGAAGACTCAGAAAGCCTTCGTGATCCTTCGTTTCCTCATGTGACGAAGAAAACTGGAGCGGGAGACGGGATTTGAACCCGCGACTTCGACCTTGGCAAGGTCGCACTCTACCGCTGAGTTACTCCCGCTCGCTGTGGTTGATTATAGTCAGCCCGCGAAAACCCGGTCAAACAGCGCCCTTGCGCGCGGAACCTAGTACCGTGGCGCCTCGCCGCCGGCCTTTTCCCGCTCTTCGTTGATGCCCGCGGTGATCTCGTTGCGCACGTCCCACAGCGGCTTGTAGAAGAGATGCTCCTGACGCTGCCGCAGCACCTCCACCGGTGTGCCCATGGTCCCGATCACGCCCCCGCCGATGATACGCTGCGCCAGCTTCAGATGGTGGAAGCGGAAGAGCTGCACCTTCTCGTCGAAATCCAGCAGGCACTCCGCCACTTCGTGCAGCCCGAAGAACTCCGCATGCCGCCGGTAAAGCTGTTCCACTGTGAGCCCGGCGCGTTTCACCTGCTCGAAGAAGGCGTCTCCCAGCCGCGGGCCAGTGTGCAGCAGGGCCAGGAACCCGGGGGAATCCAGCCCGCTGCCGTGTCCCAGCCCGGCGCGGATCACGTGATACTCGTACGGGGTGATGGTCTCCAGGATGTGCAGCTCCTGGATGGGGAAGTCGAGCATGAAGTTGGCGCGCCGCATCAGTCGCGCAGCGTTTCCCAGGTCGCCGCCGGCAATGTACTTTGCCGCCCGCTCCATCTCCCAGGCCACGGCCTTCAGCAGCAGCTCCGAGCTCTGGTGCGTCGCCTGGAAAGTGAGCTCGTCCGGATGCAACATCTCCTCGGGCGGCTTCTGCAGGGAGAGCAGCTCATCGGTGTGCAGGTAGCGTTCGTAGTCGGACGCCCCCTTGCCCGGCAGGATCGTTTTTTTCAGGTCTTCCATGGGTCTCGTCTTGTTGTGTCGGAGCTGGCGACTCAGCCGCTGTAGGTGAGCTCCACCACCGTGCAGTCGTCGGTCAAGGGCGTATCGCCGCAGTAGCTCTCGACGGCCGCCAGGATCTGGTCGAAGGGCTCCGCGGAATTGGCCGCCGCCTCCAGCCGCTCGTCGCCGAAGAACTCGCCGGTGGCATCCTCCGCTTCCGTGACTCCGTCGGTCACCAGCACCAGGCGATCGCCCTTGTTGAGGGTGCGCTTCTCACTCTCGTAGGTGGCCTCCGGCAGCAGCCCGATGGGTAGGTTCAGGTTGCAAATGCGCTCCGCCTTTCCCCCCGCCACCAGCACCGGAGGCACGTGCCCGCAGTTCACGTACTCCAGCTCTCCCGCCGGGCTCAGCCGCACCAGCACCATGGTGGCGTACTTCTCGCCCAGGCCCTTCTGGCAAAGGAAGCGGTTGGTGGAGAAGACGATCTCGGCCAGCGGCACATGGGCCACCAGCTGTGAATAGATCATGCCTTGCAGCGTGGACGCCAGGATGGCCGCCGGGATCCCCTTGCCGGAAACGTCGGTAATCACTACCCCCATCCCCTCGGGCGTGGTGACCACGTCGAAGAAGTCGCCGCCGACATCGCGGCAGGCAAGATTCTTGGCGCGCAACCGGGCGTAAGGCACGTCGGGGATGGTCACCGCCATCAGCCGCTGCTGGATGGATGCGGCGATAGTCATCTGCTGCTGATACAACTTGGCGGATTCTTCCGCTTGCGCCAGGTTGGCGTTCTCCACCAGCGCCGCGGCTTCTGTCGCAATCGCGCCCAGAATCTCGGTGCTCACGCTGGAAATCTTCCCCGACGCGAAGCGGCTGTCCAGATACAGCACCCCGCTGGTCATCGGCGGCACGCCGCTCTCCGTCGCCTTCTCCTGCAACATGGTTCTCCGCAGCGGAATGCAGATGACGGTGCGCAGCTCGTTGGCCACGATGCTCTGCCGTCCCGCCAGGCCCTCCACGTTCATGGTGTCGGTCACCATGAACTCAGAAGCCGACCGCGCCGCCTCCTCGATGATGGAGTGGGAGACGGTCGTATCGTCCGCCAGTGGCTCGCCCTTCTGCGTCCGCCCCGCCGCCAGCTTCAGGTTGCCGTCCAGCCCGCGCAGGAAGACGTAGCCGCGATCCGCCCCCGTCAGCCGCAGCGTGGCCTCGATCAGCGTGACCAGCACCTCGTCCAGCACGCTGGTGGTGTTGAGTTTGCGCGCGGCTTCCAGGAACAGGGTGAGCTTCTCCAGGTCGGAGGCCCCGCTTTTCACCTCCATGCCGTGGATCTGGCTCAGGAACTCGCGCGCCGGCGTGGACTGCTGGCTCACCGGATTGAACAGCAGGTAGGCTCCATCCCGCATCCCGAACTCGATGCGGTCGTTGCGCTCCAGCTTTTTCCGCTCCACCCGCGCCCCGTTGACGAAGGTGCCGTGCTTGCTCCCCTGGTCCACCAGGTAGAAGTCGGCGCCCTCGGAGATGATCTGGGCGTGGTCACGGGAGACGCGCGCGTCGCCCACCACCAGGTCTTTGCCGCTCTTCCGGCCCACGCTGAACGGCGTGCGCTCCAGCGGGATATTCCGCTGCGCCACCCCGTCCACGAACACCAGGAGAGGCAGCGACGAACTCCGCCCCTGCGGCGGCGTGCTGAACGACGATGTGGGCGCTGAGGAGGACATCTCGAACCGTCTCAAAAATGTTGCAAGAGTAGCACCACCCGCTGGCTAATGACTACTGGCCGCCTTTCAGTGGTGCGTCCACTGCGGATCTTCGTCGGGGGAAACGATTTGCCCGTCGCGCATGTGGATGATGCGGTCGCCGACGGTCGCCGCTTCCGGGTTGTGGGTGATCATCAGCACCGTCTGTCCCAGCTCCTGGTTCGACTGCCGCAGCATGTTCAGCACGGTGTCGGAGTTGCGCGAGTCCAGGTTCCCGGTGGGCTCGTCGGCCAGCACGATGGCCGGCCGGTTGATCAGCGCCCGCGCCAGCGCCACTCGCTGCTGCTCCCCGCCCGAGAGCTCTGACGGCCGGTGTTGCAGCCGGTCGCTGATCCCCAGCAGGCCTACGATTTTTTCGAAATAGCCAGGATCGGTCGAGCCGTTCACCCCCGCGATGTCGCCGGCGATGTCTATGTTGGCCTGCGCATCCAGCGTCGGCAGCAGGTTGAACCTCTGGAACACGAACCCGATCCTGCGCTTGCGCATCCGCGTGCGTTCGGCGTCCGAAAGCTTGGAGAACTCCAGATCGTCGATCACCACCCGGCCGGAAGTGGCCTGCGTCAGCCCGCCCAGGATATAAAACAGCGTGGATTTCCCGCTCCCCGAGGGCCCTACGATGCTGACAAACTCGCCCTTCTCCACCTTCAGGCTGATGCCCCGCAGCGCCGGGACGTCCACCCGGCCCACACGGTACACCTTGGTCACGTTCTCGCCCTGAATGATGGCGCTCATCGCGATTTCTGAGTTTACACGAAAGCGGTCGTGCGGCATGGCGGGCAGCCTGCCTGGAAGACGTGCTTAGGACGCGGCGCGCGCGGAGTGGCTCGTCGTCTCGGGTGTCGCGCGTTTGGGGCCGCGCTTGCGCACCAACAGTTGCCGGATTCGTTCCAGCAGCTCTGAAGCTCCGTACATCCCCTTGGAGAGGAAAACGTCGGCTCGCGTCTCCTTCTCGTACACCTTCACCCGCCCCGAGAATAGGATGGCCGGGGTCTGTGGCGAGCGGGCCTTGATGCGATCCACCAGTTCGGCGCCGTCCATCTCCGGCATGGTCCAATCGGTCAGCACCAGGTCCACGCCGCCCTTCTCGAAGGCTTCCAGCGCGCTCCTCCCGCTGCCGCACGCGATCACCCGGTAGCCGCGCGTCTCCAGCACCACCTTGCGGATGGAAAGCGCCTGCTCGTTATCGTCCACGCACAGGATGGTTTTCTTGGCTCTCATGGCAACTCGGGGTTGGAATCCAAAACGCCCGCATCCTAACTGGGGCGCCTCCGCCACGTAAGTAACGCCGAAGATAATGCCGGAATCCTCAGCTTGAATTTTTCCGCCGGATGTGCGTGGTTCGGGCCGCGCTTCCTCGGCCGCTCAGAGAAAGAGTTCGCCCCGCATCACCTCGACCGCGTGCCCGCCCACCCGGACATTGACCACACGGGCACCCTCTTTTCCCGCGCGCACGAAGATGCGACTGGGCCGCAGCGCCTCCAGCCCCTGCTCGATCAGCACCCGCTCGTCCGCTTTGGCCACTCCGTGCTCCACCATCCAGGCCGCCGCGCAGCCCGCCGCCGACCCCGTCGCCGGATCCTCGCCGTTGTAGAAGATCATGCGCGCGTGCATCCGCGCCTCCCGGTCCACGCACTCCCGCGTCACGAAGTACAGGAATTTCGCCTCCGTGCGTGCCGTGTATTCCGCCACTCGCTTCCAGTCGAGCGCCAGCTTCTCCAAAGTCTTCCGCGTCTTAACCGGCACGATGGCGAAGGCCAGCCCGGTGGAGACCGTCTGGATGGGTAGGTCCGCGGACAGATCCTGCACCTCGAGCCCGGCCACGCGCGCGATGTCCTCGCGGCTGTGCGACTCGCCCATCGTCGGGTCTACCTGGCGCATTTCCCCGAAGACCTGCCCGCCGCTCTCCGCCGTGAACTCGACCGGGATCCTGCCTACCTCCAGCTCCAGCACGATCTCGGAAGGGCCGCTGCCGGCCCGCGTGGCTCCCCCGGCCCCCGGCCGGCGGTCCGGCCCGCGCAGCGCGAACGCCGTCCCCAGCGTGGGATGTCCCGCGAACGGCAGCTCCTCTTCGGTGGTAAAGATCCGCACCCGCACTCCGTGCTCGCGTTCCACTGCCGGGTCGCGCGGAAGAACGAAGGTCGTCTCCGAGAGATGCGTCTCCCGGGCCACCGCCTGCATCTCGGCGTCGCTCATCCCGCGCGCGTCGGTGAAGACCGCCAGCGCGTTCCCTTCGAGCGGCCGCTCCGTGAACACATCCAGTTGCACGTACGAGTACCGGCGCCCCTCGCCTCCGCCGTCTTTCGCGCTTCTCTCGTTTGACATATCTTTTCTCCGCCGCTCATTCTATCTAAGGGCGGACGTTGCCTTAGACTGGCAACTGACGACTGGCTACTGGTTTACGGAAGCGCATGGGGTCCGGTGACTCTCCCGGTCTTCAAAACCGAATTTGATTGGCGCATCCCGACGCATCAAATGGCACGATGTCGCAGAATGAATAGGTTACAGAATCACAGGACGCACCAGAATGCATCAACGCGCAGGAAATCTCAAAACGAACTGACACCAGAACTGACACCAGATTTTCACTCTTCCTAGACTAGCGCTGCGCTGCCAAAACCAAAGCTCTTCGGCACAGCGCCCGAGCTATGAGGTTAGTCGGCCCTCTAGGTACTATAAGGCAGGAGAAGAAAGTTATGAGCAGACACCTCCCGTCCGAGCGATACACAGATGCACTCACCCCGGCCCAGGCAGCCGCGGGGATAGACGCGGCAATGCGCACAGCACGTTCCTTGTTGAGAGATG
>DASYVL010000144.1 GCA_035937135.1 Terriglobales bacterium | reverse complement strand
GTCGCGGAACTACTCAAGGGACCCAAAGGCACCCAGGTGCGCATCACCATCGTGCGCGAGGGACTGGACAAGCCGCTAGAGTTCACCATCACCCGCGACGAGATCCCGCGCTACAGCGTGGACCTGCACTTCCTGGTGCGTCCGGGGATCGGCTACATGCACGTCTCCGGCTTCAATGAGACCACCGAGGACGAGGTGCAGGCGGCGCTGGACGAGTTCGGCGAGCTCAAGGGCCTGATCCTCGACTTGCGGCAGAATCCCGGCGGCCTGCTCGGCGAGGGCGTGGGCGTGGCCGACAAGTTCCTGAAGAAGGGCGCGGTCATCGTCTCGCATCGCGGGCGCGCCTCGGCGGAGAAGCGCTACACCGCGCGCCGCGGCAACCTCGGCAAGGACTATCCCCTGGTGGTGCTGGTGAGCCGGGGCACGGCCTCAGCGGCGGAGATCGTCGCCGGCGCCATCCAGGACCACGACCGCGGCCTGGTGGTGGGCGAAAACACCTTTGGCAAGGGCTTGGTGCAGACCGTCTATCCGCTCTCGGAGAACACCGGCCTCGCCCTGACCACGGCCAAGTACTACACCCCCAGCGGCCGGCTTATCCAGCGCGACTACACCGGCGTCTCGCTTTACGACTACTACTACAACAACAAGGCGGGTGAGAATAACGGCAACAAGGAAGTGAAGCTCACCGACAGCGGCCGCACCGTCTATGGCGGCGGCGGCATCACCCCGGACGTCAAGCTGCCCGCGCAAAAGAGCAACCACTTCCAGGATTCCCTGCTCCAGAAGTACGCCTTCTTCAACTTCGCCCGCCACTACCTGCTCACCCGCCACGTGCAGCGCGGCTTCGAAGTCACCGACGAGGTGCTGCAGGACTTCCGCAAGTTCCTGGACGAGCAGAAGATCGCCTACACTGAGGGCGAACTGATGGACGTGAACGACTGGTTGCGCGCCAACATCAAGAGCGAGCTCTTCATCTCCGAGTTCGGCCAGCAGGAAGGCCTGCGGGTGCACGCGGAAACCGATCCTCAGGTGGTCAAGGCCCTGGACCTGTTGCCCAAGGCCAAAGAGCTGGCCGATAACGCCCGCAAGATCATCGCGCAGCACAACGGCTCGCCCGCCAGCAACCAATAGGTCATTCGCAAGAGACAAGATAGAAGATGAAAGACAAGAAAAGGCCCTCGCCGTGGCGAGGGCCTCTTGATTTTTCGCTGCAGCCGGCTCAGGCCTGGGCCAGGTACTCGCAGCTTCCGAACGCGGCGGCCACGCCCAATCTTCCCTCCGGCGATCGCTCCAGCCGCGCTACCCGCCCGGTGTAGCGGACACGGATGTCCGCCGGGGTCTCTCCCTCGGCGGGAAGGATCAGGGTGAGTTCGATCTGGCGGAGCCCGCCGATCTCCATATCCACATAGAAGAAGGCGCCCGAAGAGCTGACGTCCTGGGTGAAGGTCTCTTCCTCATGCACGCTTCCGTTGGAAAAGCGGGCGATAAGAGGCAGGCGCATGGCAAAGCGCGGCGCGGTTCGGCGGTCCTTCGGACTTTCTGGCATTCTTCTTTCGCGGGAGAGCAGGAGAAAGAGAGTTGCAGCAGCCTGCCGACAGCGAGAATCTACGCCCTTCCCCGGCTCCGGTCAACGCCCAAGTTTGGGGCAGCGAGGGGTAGGCTGCACCTCCGGCTGTGACCGGGGTCACAGATTTCCCCGCCGGAAGCGGTTCTCCTGTCATGAGGACGGTGCCCATGCCGGTGAAAACCACCATCGAGCCTTTTGTGATCAAGAGCGTGGATCCCATTCGCTGGACCACGCGCGCGGAGCGCGAGCGTTTGCTGCTCGCCGCCCACTACAACCTCTTCCTGCTGCCTGGCCGAGAGGTGCTGATCGACCTGCTGACCGACTCCGGCACCGGCGCCATGTCCACCCACCAGTGGGCAGCCATGATGCAGGGCGACGAGAGCTACGCCGGCAGCCGCAGCTTCGACCACTTCCGCGACTCCGTCCAGGACATTTTCGGCTACCGCCACGTCATCCCCACCCACCAGGGACGCGCCGCCGAGCGCATCCTCTTCAGCGTGATGTGCCACAAGGGCGACGTCGTGCCCAACAACACGCACTTCGACACCACCCGCGCCAACATCGAATTCGTCGGCGCCGAAGCGGTGGACCTTCCCATTTCCGAAGCTCGCGACCCGGCGGCCTGGCACCCTTTCAAGGGCAACATGAACGTCAACTCGCTGGATCAGCTCCTGCGCTGCCTGGGCCGCGACCGGGTGCCGCTGGTCATGCTGACCCTCACCAACAACTCGGGCGGCGGCCAGCCAGTCTCCATGGAGAACGCGCGCGCGGTCAGCGCCGTCTGCCGCAAGTACGGCGTCCCGCTGTACTTCGACGCCTGCCGCTTCGCCGAGAACGCCTACTTCATCAAGCTGCGGGAAAAGGGCTACGAGTCGAAAACTCCCAAGGAGATCGCACAGGAGATGTTCCGCCTGGGCGACGGCTGCACCATGTCCGCCAAGAAGGACGGCCTGGCCAACATTGGCGGCTTCCTGTGCACCAACGACGATACCCTGGCCCAGCAGGAGAAGGACCTGCTCATCCTCACCGAGGGCTATCCCACCTACGGAGGCATGGCCGGGCGCGACCTCGAGGCCGTGGCCGTCGGTCTGCAAGAGGTGGTAGAAGAGGACTACCTGCGCTACCGCATCGCCTCGACCGCGTATCTCGGCGACCACATCGCGCGAAAGGGCGTCCCCATCGTGCAGCCGCCCGGCGGACATGCCATCTACATTGACGCTCGCGCCTTTCTCCCGCACGTGCCGCCGCAGGAGTTCCCCGGTGTGGCGCTGGCGGCGGAGCTATATCTGGAGGGCGGCATCCGCTCTTGCGAGATCGGCACCCTGATGTTCGGCAAGGCCGCCCGGATGGACTTGGTCCGGCTGGCCATCCCCCGCCGGGTCTACACCCAGAGTCACATTGATTACGTGGTGGAGATCATCCTGGAAGTGTGGCGGAACCGCGAGCAGATCCACGGCCTCAAGCTCACCCACGAGGCGCCCTTCCTGCGGCACTTTACCGCGCAGTTCGAGCGACTGGGAGTGCCCGCCGCAGCGGGTGCGAAGGCGTCGACTTCAATCACTTCGCACTGAAAATCAGACTGCAACAGGTCACTCCGCCCTCGGCCTTGGCCAGCTCCGAAACCTCGACCGGAACGACGCGAAGACCGCGCTCCTGCAGCCGCTTCCCCGTGCGGGCGTACCCGGCAGGAAAGATCACGGCGCCATTCACCAGCAGCGCGTTG
>DASYVL010000143.1 GCA_035937135.1 Terriglobales bacterium | reverse complement strand
GAACTTTTGGTCCTCTTGGTTATCGCATTGCTGATTTTCGGCCCTAGTAAGCTTGGGCAGGTCGGAAAGGGCCTGGGAGAAGCCATCCGCAACTTTAAGTCAGCGGTGCGGGAAGACGAAAAGAAGGACGAAAAGAAGGACGAAAAGAAGGACCAATCATAAGCTCCGTTCGCAGGTCTTCCTTCCCTCTTGAATCAGCTATTCGATTGCGATTGCCACGTTCGCTATTCTCCCGCTGAATCTCTTCCCAATGATTATGTCGTCCGAGCTTGGCAGTTTTGTCGTTTGAATCGCCGCACTAGCATCTTCTTTACCGTCGATAAAAATCTTCAACGCCTGGCCATCGTAGGAGGCCCTTGCGGTAACCCATTTCCCCGGTGTCAGTTTGGTCGAGCTCTCCAGAACAGCATGTTCGTTTCCCGCTACGGCCTTAAGCCTGAAATCCTCGGTTAGCAACAGCCGGTAGGAACAGCCATATCCTTCTCCCTTTTGCGCGATGACAGCAGAGAATGTGGGCGCAAACGCAGGATCAATAAAGAGGGTGGCGGACAGATCGAAGCCCTTGTGCGGATTCAAACTGTCGTTGTGCTTGATGCGTACAAGAGTCGTCTTGGGAGAAGACGGGTATTCGGCCGAGGAATCGTGGAATTCCAGTGCGGTGCCGGCCTTGCCCGATGGGCCTGCGGCCCACTTGGCGCCAACGATCTCGCCTACGTTGCCCTTTCCGCTGGAGTCGTGGACGGTGCTCCCGGCGCCTTCGTCGAATGCCCAGTGTCCGACAAGCTGCTGCGCCCAGACACTCGCTGCCGACAAGCACAAGACAAGGACAATACCTGAGAGTCTTCGCATGCGATCGAGTAAACGCCTCTGTGATGGCCTCATTCGGGTGGTGCATTAGCTAAACACGATTAGACTTGCAAATCAACCTTGGACCCGCAAGTAGCAGGCGCGGGGCTGCGGGGATACATCGCAGTAGAGCTCGCTATGAGGAGAATGAGAATCAGGGCTTCGCTCTCGACTTGGGTGGCGGAGCGGTGGTTCCCCGCCGGACGAATTTCTGGGCTGCGACGATCCCCCGTCCTTCCTGGATTGTGACCGCCTGCCCGGCTGCCACATTCGCCAGGCGCTCCACCTGTCCGCTTGGCCACCGGACTTCCAACTGGTCCACCTGCGCGCGTTGGCCCAGACCAAAGGTCAGCACCAGCTCGCTCTGCGAGAGGTAGCTGGAGCCGCTGCGCAGCATCAGCGACTGCTTCTCGCCTCCCGCGGTGGCGGTCACAACCGCCCCGATCCCGTCGCGGTTGGAGCGCGTTCCCACCAGCTTCACCCGCAGCGCGTGATTCGTAGCGCCGTCGTTGCGAAACAGCAGCGCCGGGCCGCCGTTGGTGGTAATGAGCAGGTCGAGGTCACCGTCGTTGTCGATGTCCGCATATGCCACGCCCCGGGCCACGCGCGCCTGCGCGAACTCCGGGCCGACCGATGTGGTGACCTCGGCGAACTTGCCGCCGCCGAGGTTACGGAACAGGTGCGGCGGCTGCGCGTACTTCACGCGCTTCTGGATGCGCTCGATCTCCGGCTCGATGTGTCCGTTGACAATGAGCATGTCCAGCCATCCGTCCAGGTCGTAGTCCAGGAACACGCAGCCGAATCCCAACGTGAGCAGGCTGGCGCGGCCCACTTCGGAGCGCGGCGCTTCGTCCACGAACAGCCCGTTGCCTTCGTTGTGGTAGAGCGCCATCATCTGGTTGGCAAAATTGCTGATGACAAGGCTGGGCCGCCCGGAGCGGTCGTAGTCGGCGGCGTCCACGCCCATGCCGGCGCGCGCGACGCCGTCCTCGCTGAAGGCCACGCCCGCCGCGATGCCCTTCTCGCTGAACGTCCCATTCCCGTTGTTGCGGTAGAGCTTGTTGGGCTGGGTGTCGTTGGCCAGCAGCAGGTCGGGCCAGCCGTCGCCGTCGTAATCGAGGACGGCGATTCCCAGGCTCTTGGAGGTAGGATCGAACAGCCCGGCCTTGCGCGTCGCGTCTTCGAACTTGCCGTTGCCCAGGTTGTGCCACAACCGCGCCGAGGCGCCCTTGTAGGACTCCGGCGTGCAGTACGACTTGCGCACGCCATCGAGGGTGCAGAAGATGTCGGTGGCGGGCGACCACTGCACGTAGTTGGCGACTACCAGGTCCAGCCGCCCATCGCGGTCGTAGTCCACCCAGGCCGCGCTGGTGCTGAACTCCTCTATGCCCTCGAGGCCGGCAGCCTTGGTAACGTCTTTGAACGTCCCGTTTCCTTGATTGTGGAAGAGCCGGCTCTGCCCCAGTGCAGTGACGAAGATATCCTCGTAGCCGTCGTTGTCGTAGTCTCCGACGGCCACGCCCATGCCGTACATGCTGACGGCCAGGCCCGCCTTGGCAGTCACGTCCGTGAACGTCCCGTCGTGGTTGTTGTGGTAGAGCTTCAGCGTCGAAGCGCGGCGGGCATGCCCCGGGAAGTCCTGCCCATTCACCAGCAGGATGTCCTGCCAGCCATCGTTGTCGTAATCCAGGAAGGCGGCGCCGGGGCCCAGCGTCTCTGGCAGATACTTCTTCCCGAAGGCGCCCGTGTTGTGCACGAAGCGGATACCCGCCGCCTGCGTGATGTCGCGGAACTGGATCCCCGCCGGCGCCTGCGCAGAGAGATTCATCGGAAGCAGAACCAGCAGGAACAAGAGGGTGGCGAAGCGCCGGAGCATGGGCATCAGCGGGTCATCCCCGGATGCTTGAGCGTGTTCTTCTTCGACTGCGCCACGGCGCGCGGCTTGAGCGCGGGCGCGAGCGCCACCGACTCGTGCTCATGGATGGCCTGGCGCTCGTTGTTGTCCTCGGGATGGCTCCGCCGGTAGTCGCCGGTCAGCGCCTGCGAGGCTTCATCCGCCTTGAAGCGCAGGTAGCGCTTCTGGTGCTCCTCGGCCTGGGCCGACTGGCCCAATCCCTTGTAGCAGAGCATCAGGTTGTAGTGCGCCTGCAAGTCTTCAGGATCGATGGCCAACACGGCCTCGAGCTCGCGCACCGCCTCCGCATACTTGCGTTGCAGGAACAGCGTGCGCCCCAGCTCGTTCCGCGCCACGCGGTCGCGCGGATACTGCGCCAGCACCTGCCGCAGGTGCACGATGGCCTGGTCGTACTCGCCGTCGGCGCGCAGCGCCTTGGCGTAGAAAAAGTGCGCGCGGGCCAGCTCCGGCTTCAGCGCGAGCGCTTTCTCCAGTACGGTGCGCGCGCCCCGCGTGTCGCCCTCCTGCACCCGGACGCGACCGATGTTCACCCACCCATCGGGATTCGCCGGAGCAACCTCGGTGACCCTCAGGAAGGCGGCCTCCGCGCCCTTCAAATCGCCCTGCAGCAGCAGCCCGATGCCGTAGTCGTTCCAGCGGTCCCAGTCCTTGGCGTCGAGCACCGGCGTCACCGCCTGCGGCGGCGCGCCACGCGCTGCCACCGGCAGCGTGACCTCATCCTCCGCCAGCGTGACCACCGGCAGGTCGGGTGTGTACTTCAGCTTTCCGGAAACCATGGCCGTGTCCCCGGCGAAGACGAACTGCCGGTCATCGTAGTCCGCCGTGTGGGTCGCATCCTTCTGCTCGGGATTGGGAACGCCGGCGTAGGCGAAGTGCGTATTCCACCACGCGAACTTCCGGTAGTG
>DASYVL010000142.1 GCA_035937135.1 Terriglobales bacterium | reverse complement strand
CATCTCGTGGGTGACGCGGTACTCACCCGCCGGCAGCACCACGCTGCCCGCGCGCACAACATTGTCCAGCTTCAGTTGCTGTGACTTCCAGGGCACCATCGTGTCGCTGGCCCAAGCCGCGAGCCCCACCAGGGAAACAATTGCTAGAACGATCGTGAGTCTTCGATATGACATGGATACCTCCTCGGGATGGGAGCCCCTGCTGCTAGCCACTATGGTTAGCCCCGGGCGGCAGGTAAGCGGTGACGCAGGTCACATATGGTTAGCCCGGGCGGCAGGTAAGCGGTGACGCAGGTCACAAGGGAAGGTGTCAAAAGCAAGGGAAAATAAAAAGGCCAAAGGTAAAGGTAGATACCCTTGGTCCCTACTTTTTCCTTTTTACTTTTTACTTTTTCTTTGGGTCAGTACGTCATCGCCCCGACTTCTTTTTCGATCAACGTGGTCTCCACCATGGCGATGGCGTCCCAGGGGCAGCCGTCGAGGAACGAGCCCATGGGGCCCTGGCTGGTGCACTTCTTGCACCCGATGCACAGCAGCGGATCCACCTGGATGCGGCCGAACGGCGGGTGGTCTTCGTCCGGAACCCAGAACATGCAGTCCTCGATGGGACAGTACTCCACGCAGGCGGGCGAACCGGCGCATCCGGTGCAGCACTCGGTGATCACTGCCAGCTCGCGCGGCTTCTTCTTGCGCGGCGTCAGGGTGCCCTTGGAGCGGGGCTCCTGCTTGATTTCGTCAGGGACCAGGCCGGGAGCCTTGGCGGGAGTGGCGGGTTGGGTGGCCATCAGGGAAGATTATACATGGCCCGAAGCGGCGCTCAATCGGCCACAATCCGCCGCTTCTGTGCGGGTAGGGGTCCTTCAACTACGCGCTCCCTCTCGACAAGCTCAGGGTCGCGCTTCGCTCAGGATGACAACCAGGAAATCACTTGGCGGACTTGGCGGGAGGCATATAAGCGGCCATCTCGGCCTCGAATTGCTGTGGGGTGATCTTCTCCCCGTCGTTCATTCGCTTCAGCAGGCCCTCGAGGACCTCTTTGGCCTGGTCCTTGCCGGTGTTCTTGAGAAAGCCGTCGTAGAAGTGCTCGCCGGCCAGGGCGCGGTTGATCTCGTACTCCTTGTTGTGGTCGCCCAGCTCGGTGAAGTACACGACCTTGTACTTGCCGGTGTACAGGGCTTCGCGGTAGACCTCAAACATCACCTTGTCGGATTCCATCAGCATGGATTCAGGCCCCCACCAATCTTTCGGGTGATTTTACCGGATGCGGCGCAAGAATGCACAAGTGGAGCGGGTGAGCGGGTGATCCGTCAGTCCCCGGCGATGCCCACCAGGTCATTGGCAGGGGGCTGGGCGGGCTGGATCTGGACCAGCTCTGCGAGGTCCACGTCGGGGCGCTCCACGCCGCGGTACTTCTCCGCGATCCGGAGCTCGGCGCGGAGCTGGGCTTCGAACTTCTGCAGCCGCTCCTCCACCGTGGTGCGCTTCTCCCGATCGCGCACCATGTCCTCGCGGTAGCGCTTGAGGAAGTAGCCGATGGTCTCCACCCGGATCTTGATTGAGCCGGTGGGCTTGTTCTCGTCGATGTCCTTAAAGCTGAAGTAGGGCGTGCCGGTGTGCTCCACCACTTCCTCGACCGTGGTGTAGATGGGCGCATCGTGGCCGCACTTGAAGCTGGAAAGCTCGAGCGCCACCAGGTTGGGGTGACGGCCGACGTACTTGGCCGCCCACACCTTGCGGCTGGTGTTCTCCGAGTAGGAGTTCTTCCAGGCGTCGGTGACGTCCAGGGGGTGCTGGATGACGCCGGCGCGCACTTCGTCGCCGAACAGCCGCCACACGATCTCGTCGTCGAGCGGGAGCGAATCCTGCGAGAAGACCGGGTAGCCGAGCTTCTGGAACTCTTCCAGGATCTCGTGATTGATGCCGGGATCGTTGTGGTAGGGCCGGGCCAGCAGCACCACGCCCAGCTTGTTCTCGTCCTCGAGCTTCTTCAGGATCTGGCGGGCCTGGTCGCGGATCGTGTTGTCGAACTTGTCGAGCGCCAGGAAGCCCTGCTCCACGGCGCGGTAGTTCTCTTCCTCGGCCAGGCCGAGGATGTCCTTCCAGTCCTCGTACATCTGCCGGTGGGCCTGTTTGATGTCGTGCAGGCAGATGAGGGTATCCATCCAGCGCACGCCCTTCTCCGCGAACAGGTCGCTCTCCTTGGTGAAGGCGGCCTTCACCGAAGCCGGCGTTGCGGTCACTGTGGGACAGGCGCGGCTGGCCTGCGTGTATTTCAGGTACGTAGGCAGCGAGTCGATCATGGGGAAGAAGACGATGTCCAGCGGCTTCTTCGCATGCACGGTGTACAGCAGGTTGTGCACGTGCGGGATGCCGACCTTCGAGGGGAAGCAGGGATCGATGGCGCCGCGCTTCGCGCCTTCCTTGTAAAGCTGCTCCGAGGTGTACTCCGACCACAGCAGGTTCTCCGCCTTCACGCCCAGCGACTCGAAGTAGGCGGTGAAGAACGGCCCGCAAGAGTACATATTGAGCGCCTTGGGCATGCCGATCTTGAGCTCGGAGCGCTTCTTCATCAGCTCCACGCGCTGCTTCTGGCTCTTGGTGAAGGCGTACTTGGGCAGCGGATCGGCCACCACCGGCGGATCGAAGCTCTTGAAGGCAAGCTTGGCGGCCACTTCCACCAGGTTCGGATTCTCTTTCTTGATGGCGTCGATGTCGCCCTTGATGACGCGCATCTCCTCCACGTTCTCGACCGTTCCCTTTTCGCAGGTGGCGATGATGAGGCGCTGCGCCCCGGCCGACAGCGGGACTTTGGTCTTCACCGGTGGCTTGTAGTTGGGATTGGGCACGGTGGTCTGGACGTCAATGAAGGTGCGCAGGCACTTGTTCTTGCAGAAGTAGCAGCGCGTGTCCTCGCTGCGGGTGGTGGTGAAGCTGATGGAGGCCACCTGGTCGAGCCCGATGAAGGTGCTCTGCCTGCCGTTCTCCCACAGGCGCACGGCCTCGAAGGCGCAGCCGATGGCGCCGGCCTCGCCGCAATGCTGGTGCACGATGACCTCGGCCTGTTGTTCCTTGCCCTTGAAGCGCGACTCGATGAAGTCCACCTGCGACTTCACCGCGGCCAGGTTGTGCTGCGTCCCACCCTGCAGGACGAACTTGCGCCCGATGGCCGAGAGGTTGGGGATCTGCGAGACGTACAGCCAGATGTTCTTGGGCAGCACGTTGCAGAGGCCAGCCATGATCTCTTCCGGCTTCCAGCCCTGGCGCTGGAAGTCCACGATGTCCGACTGCATGAACACGGCGCAGCCGTAGCCGAACTGCGGGTAGCCCTTGGCGGCGAAGGCGATGTCGGAGAACTCCTCCACCTTGAAGCCGAAGCTCTCGCAGGTGCCCTGCAGGAAGTAGCCGTTGCCCGCCGAGCACTGGGTGTTGAGCTTGAAGTCCTTCACCCGGCCGTCTTTGAGGATGATGATCTTGATGTCCTGGCCGCCCACGTCGCAAATCACGTCCGCATCGGGGTAGAAGTGCAGCGCGGCCTGGGTGTGGGCCACGGTCTCCACCAGCGCCACATCGGCGCCGGTGGCCTCCTTCAGGATGTCCTTGGCATAGCCGGTGGTGCCTACGCCCATCACTTTCAGAATCGCGCCCTGGTCGGAGACCTGCTGCGCCACCTTGGCCAGCACTTCCTGGGTGTCCTCGATGGGATTGCCCTTGGAGAGCTGGTAGGTCTTGCACAGGATGTTGCGGTCCTTATCCACCAGCACGGCCTTGGTCGAAGTGGACCCGCCGTCCAGGCCGATGAACGCTTCCACCACCTGACCGGGCTGGAAGGTGGCGGCGGTGAACTTCAACTTGGCGTACTTCTGCTTGAAGGCAGCCAGCTCGGCGTCGTCCTTGGCCAGCGCCTGGGAGCCGCCCTTCTTGGCTTTCTCCAGGTTGCGGCCTTCGGTGATGTACCACTCCAGCTTCGAGTAGCCCTGATAGACGCCGACGCCGGGGTCTTCCTGGCGGCCGAACTCCACCGCGCCGATGCAGGCGAAGTACTGCGCGTTGTCGGGAGTCTTGATAAGCGATTCGGGATCGACGCCCTCGGGCAGCGGATAGTTGCGCTCTTCCCAGATCTTGGGAATGTTGGTCTTCCAGCAGTCGCGCATGCCCTTGATGTAGCAGTTGGGACCGCCCAGCAGCAGCACCGTAGGCCGCAGGGTGTTGCCGCGGGTGAGCACGGAGAGGTTCTGCTGGATGATGGATTCGAACAGCGACGCCATCAGTTCGTCCGGCGGCACGCCCTGCTTCTGCAGGCCGTTG
>DASYVL010000141.1 GCA_035937135.1 Terriglobales bacterium | reverse complement strand
GCTCAACGAGGCCATGTACGCGGTGATGGAGGGCGTGGCCACAGCGGAAGCGGTGGACGAGGTCTTCAAGCTGGGCATGGCGCATCCCATGGGCCCGCTGACCTTGGCCGACTTCATCGGCCTCGACGTCTGCCTCGACATCATGCGCGTGCTGCACGACGACCTGGGCGATCCCAAGTACCGCCCCTGCCCATTGCTGATCAAGATGGTGGATGCGGGATGGCTGGGGCGAAAGTCCGGCCGCGGCTTCTACAAGTACTGAATCCAGCCATCCCTGGGGCGAGTGACTGTCCTCACCGCCGCCTGCACCGGGATAGGGCGTATACTCTTACAGAGATGCGCTGCCTGCGGGCCATTACGTTCGGCGTCATGCTGATTGCGTGGGGGTCCGGACCGGCTGCGGCTTGTTTGCTGCCGGATTCACAACTCACCGAAGAGGAGAAGGCCTGCTGCCGGGAGATGGCTCCCCAGTGCGGGGAGGAAATGCAAGCCTCCCACTCCTGCTGCATGAAGTCTGTGAAGCACGATCAATCGCCGCTGGCCTCGCGCGGCCATGACCTGCGCCCCGAGCTTGTAGTCGCGCAACTCCGCTCCCACGAGGGAAGCTGGGGTCTGCCCGGCACGCTGATTCCGGCCGGCTCGTTCGCTAGTCCCTCACCGCCTGGCCCCGCTCCCGGCGCCACTACCATCCTCAGAATCTAGTTTCCTCCGCAGGTTCCGCGAAGGCGCATTGGTGCGCCTCGAAACAAGTGTCGATCCGTGGAATTGTGGAGGAAACATGAAGTCTGCTTGCATTCTTGTCTTTCTATTGTTGACCTGGGCTGCGGCTGGCGCGCAGGCGCCGCTCCCGGTGGCAGCCACGCCGCCCGCTCAGGAACATGAGACGCATCCAGCGGACGTTCCCGCCATGACGCTGGAACAGCTTGAGGCGGCGTCCCTGGAAACGAATCCGGAGATCCAGGTGCTGGCCCGGGGGGCGGGCGTCGCCGAAGCGCGCGTCCCCGCCGCGGGAGCACTGGACGACCCTTCGTTCATGTATCGCGGCTGGGGCGTCCCCCTGCGCGAACCCTGGAACCTGAATCAAGCGCAGAACATGTTCGCGGTGACGCAGGCCTTTCCCGGGCCGGGCAAGCGGGCGCTGCGCTCCCAGATCGCGCAGCAGGGCGTAAGCATTGCGAAAGCCGTGCTGGAGGCCAAGAAGCGCGAGGTCACGGCCAGAGTCCGCACCGCCTTCTATGGCCTGCTTCGGAACTCCGAGGAATTGCGTCTGCATGAGGAGCAGGTAGCGCTGGCGCGGCAGGGGATGGAGGCCGCCCGCATCAAGTACACCGTGGGCCGGGTGCCGCAGCAGGATTTGCTGAAAGCTCAAATCGCCGTCACCCGGCTGGTCGAGCATCTGTTGACGTTGCAGCAGGAGGGCCGGCTGGCGCGAGTCGAGCTCAATGCTCTTCTGGGACGCGATCCGGGCGGCCCTCTGGAGGTCGTGGGCGAGTACGCCGTGCCGGGAGATCTTCCCGCCATCGCCGAGCTGCAACGCGTGGCGCTGGAGAATCGTCCGGAGCTACTGGCCACCTCTGTGGCCATCCAGCGCAGCGAGACCCAGGTCCGGCTGGCGGCCAAAGCCTACACTCCGGACTACAGCCTGGGCTTTGGATACATGCTGCAGCCCGCCGCCTCTCCCTTCCGCAACGCCTACATGGCAGAGCTTTCTTTCACCCTGCCCTGGTTCAATCGCCGGCGCCACGAATCGGAGATCGCCGAGGCGCGGGCCGAGCACACCGTTTGGAAAGCAGAATACGAGAACCGGCGTGTTCTGGTTTTCCGCGAGATTCAGGAAGCCCGGATTCGCGCGGAAACGGCAAGACAGATGGTGGAGCTGTATCGCGACACCCTGCGGCCGCAGACCCAGACCTCCCTAAAAGCAGCGGTGGCCGCCTATCGCAACGATCGCACGGATTTCCTGAACCTGCTCGACAGCCAGAACGCGGCGCTGGACGTGGAGTATGCATACTTCCGGGCGCTCTCGGAGTTTGAAGAGCGGCGGGCCGATCTGGAGCGCGCCGTGGGCGCACCCCTGCCCGCACGGGCGCCCGCAGCCGAGACGACCGCGGAGGTGAAGCCATGAGTTTCCCGAACAAGAGAGTCGCCGCAACTGCTTTGCTGGTGTTTCTTGTGGGTGCGATTGTGTTCGGAGCAGCGATGTGGATGCGCTCGCGGCCTGCGAGCAGCCCTCCGGTCGCAGCCGCCCCGGCGGCCTCCGCTCCTGCCGGGGGTCATCAGGAACCGGCCGGGAACCTGCCTTCGACCTCGGAACCGGGCAGCACCGTGGAACTCAGCGACGCCGAGCAGAGAGCCATCGGCGTCGAAACCAGCGAGGTACGCCTGAGAACCATGGCCGGTTCGCTGCTGACGGTGGGAAGAGTGGAAGAAGCGGAGACCCAACTCGCTAGCATCAGCTCGCGCGTCGGGGGGCGCATCGACAAGCTATTCCTGGACTTCACCGGGCAAGCCGTGCGCCGCGGACAGCCCATTGCTCTTATTTACAGCCCCGAAGTCGCCTCCAGCGGGGAGGAGTACCGGCTGGCGCTGGAGAGCCTGGAGCGGCTCGGCTCCCAGGGGCGGCCGGAGGCGCAGGCTCAGGCCCGCGACCTGGTGGTGGCTTCCCGGCGCCGTCTGGAGCTCTGGGGCCTGTCGCCGCAACAGATCCAAGAGATTGCCAGGGCGGATCATCCGCCGGTTCAAATCACCATCTCTTCGACCGTCAGCGGCATTGTGATGGAGCGGAAGGTGGTCTTGGGTCAGTACGTCAAAGAGGGAGATGCGCTCTACACCGTCGCCGACCTGAGCACGGTGTGGGTCAAGGCGGATGTCTATGAATCGGACCTGGCGCGCGTGCGTGCGGGCCAGCCGGTGGAGGTCACCGCCGAGGCGCTGCCCGGCAAACTGCTCGGGCGCGTGGACTTCATCGAGCCCACGCTCAACCCCCAGACGCGCACGGTGGCGGTACGCATTCAAGTTGCGAATCCCGGGCTGCGGCTGCGCCCGGGGATGTTCGTCCACGCATCGCTCGCCCGCTCCGCGGGGCAGGAGGTCCTGGCCGTGCCTCGCTCTGCGGTGCTCGATACTGGGACGCGGAAGCTGGTCTACGTTGCGCGGGGAAGCGGTGTCTTCGAACCGCGCCAGGTGGAACTGGGAGCCGCAGACCAGGAGTTCTACCCCGTCCTGTCGGGAGTGCGGGAGGGCGAGCGCGTGGTCACCCACGGCAGCTTCCTGATCGACTCGCAGACGCGCCTGACCGGGGGCATGGCGGGCATGTTCGGCGGCTCGAAGGAATTCTCGGCAAACGCGCCTCAGGCTTCCTCAGGGCCAGGAGAGGCGCTCAAGGTGGTCTTCCGATCCGTGCCCGACCCGGCAACCGGAGGAGCGGAGGCTGCTTTTCACGTGTCGGTCACCGATCCCCGCGGGAAAGCCGTCGGGGACGCTCAGGTGAGCGTGACGCTGCTCATGCCCGCGATGCCTGCCATGGGCATGGCGGAGATGCGGCAGTCCACAGAGCTGAAGTGGGACGGGACGCAATACTCCGGAAGCATGACGGTTCCCACGGCGGGTTCGTGGAGTGTGACGGTGGAAGTGAATCGAAACGGGCAGCGTGTGGCCGTGTACAGGACGAACCTGCGCGCCAAGTAGGAAGGAGCGGGCCTTGATTAACCGGCTGATCGAGTTGTCTCTGCGATATCGCTTTTTCGTGCTGCTGATCTACGCGGTTCTGGCCGGGTGGGGATACTGGGCACTGCTCCGCACTCCCATCGATGCCATCCCGGACTTGAGTGAGAACCAGGTCATCGTGTACGCGGACTGGCCGGGCCGCAGCCCCCAGGAGGTGGAGGACCAGATCACCTATCCGCTCACCGTGAACCTCCAGGGCCTGCCGGGAGTGAAAACCGTGCGTTCGGCCTCGGCCTTTGGCTTTTCCATGGTCAACATCATCTTCGAAGACAACGTGGACGTTTACTTTGCCCGCACGCGGGTGCTGGAGCGGCTGAATCTCGCCTCCAGTTACCTGCCCGCCGGGGCCACGCCCACGCTGGGTCCGGACGCCACCGGAGTCGGCCAGGTCTTTTGGTACACAGTGGACGGGCCCTACGATTCCGGCACCTTGCACTCCATCCAGCACTGGTTTGTCCGCTATCAACTCAATTCGGTCCCCGGTGTGGCTGACGTGGGCACCATTGGCGGCTTCCTGCGCCAGTACCAGATTGACGTGGATCCGGTGAAGCTGCGCGCTTACGGCCTTCCCATCCGCACGGTCTTCGAGGCGGTGGAGCGCAGCAACCTCAAC
Source organism: Terriglobales bacterium (assembly GCA_035937135.1). NCBI lineage: Bacteria > Pseudomonadati > Acidobacteriota > Terriglobia > Terriglobales > Terriglobales bacterium. The sequence goes on along the minus strand of DASYVL010000141.1, from coordinate 9,015 downwards.
GTGGGCGCGAAGGTCTTGGAGTCTGGCGACCAGGAACTGGTGGTGCGCGGCATGGGCCTGATTCGGTCCGTCCAGGACATCGAAAACATCGTGCTCGACGCCCACGGCGGCACGCCCGTCTATGTAAGCAACGTCGCGTCCGTGCAACTGGGCCCGGAGTTCCGCCGCGGCGCGCTCGACAAAGATGGCAAAGACGCGGTGGGCGGAGTGGTGATCATCCGCTATGGCGCCAACGCCCTGGCGGTGATTGATGCGGTCAAGGCCAAGATCCGGGCCCTGGAGCCCGGCCTGCCTCCCGGCGTCAAGATCGTGCCCTTCTACGACCGCAGCAGCCTGATCCTTCGGGCGGTGGCCATGCTGCGGCTGGCTTTGATTGAAGAGATCGTGCTGGTCACCCTGGCGCACATTATTTTCTTGTGGCATTTCCGCAGCATCCTGATCGTCACCCTCCCGCTTCCCTTGGCGGTGCTGATCTCGTTCCTGTTCATGAACCAGGCCGGAATCTCCTCCAACATCATGTCGCTGGGCGGGATCGCCATCGCCATCGGCGTGCTGGTGGACGCGGGAATCGTCATGACCGAAAACGTGATCCGCCACGCCGAGCAGCACTATGAGGAACACGGCGAGTACAGGTCGCAGATCCGGGAGATCACGCTGAACGCGGCGAAAGTGGTCGGCCGGCCGATCTTCTTTGCCATGACCATCATCATCCTAGCCTTCGTCCCGGTCTTTGCGCTGACCGGGATGGAAGGCAAGATGTTTCACCCCTTGGCGTTCACTAAGACGTTCGCCATGGCGGGCTCCACCTTCATGGCGGTCACGCTGGTCCCGGTGTTGTGCACCTTCCTGATCCGCGGCCGGTTGCACCGGGAAGAGGACAATCCAGTGATGCGCGTGCTGCAGGGACTGTACAAGCCGGTGCTGGGCTGGGTGCTACGGCACCGGTTCGCCACCCTGGCCTCGGCCTTGCTGCTGTTTCTGGGCTCGCTGTGGCTGGCCAGCGGAATCGGCTCCGAGTTCATGCCGCCGCTGGACGAGGAAAGCGCCATGTGGATGCCCATCACCGATCCCAGCATCTCCCTGACCAAAGCCACCGAGCTGATGCGGCAACAGGACCGCATCATCGCCCAGGATCCGGCGGTCGGCCTGGTGGTGGGGAAGATCGGCCGGGCCGACACCCCCACCGACCCGGCTCCCATCAACATGACCGAGACCATCGTGACGCTCAAGCCGAAGGAAGAATGGCCAGCCGGCACCACCAAAGACCAGATCCTCGAGCGGCTGAACGAAAAACTGCGCATGCCGGGAGTGACCAACATCTGGACACAGCCCATCCGCAACCGCATCGACATGCTCTCCACCGGGATCCGGACCCAGGTGGGGGTGAAGGTGTTTGGCAGCGATTTGGCCACCCTTGAACAGAAATCGGTCGAGATCGAGCGCGTTCTGCACGAGGTCCCGGGCGCGGTGGATCTCTATGCGGAACGCATCACCGGAGCCCCGTATCTGGAGATTCAGGTGGACCGTACCGCCGCCGCCCGCTATGGCATCAGCGTGGGCGACGTCCAGGACGTGATCGAGACGGCGATCGGCGGCAGAAACCTGACCACCACCATCGAGGGCCGCCAGCGCTTCCCCGTGCGCGTCCGCTATGCCCGCGATTTCCGCGAGGATCCCGAGAGCCTGGGCCAACTCCCGGTCCCCGGACCCAATGGACTTCAAATCCCGTTGGGACAACTGGCGCACATCCACGTGACCATGGGCCCTTCCATGATCTCCAGCGAGAACGGCTTGCTGCGTGGCACCGTGCTCATGAACGTCCGCGGCCGGGATGCCGGCGGCTTCGTGGAAGAGGCCAAACGCGCGGTCGGCGAGCGCGTAAAGCTCCCGCCTGGCTATTACGTGGAGTGGAGCGGCCAGTATGAGAACCAGATCAGCGCCAAGCGGCGCCTGGAAGTCGTCATTCCCGTGGTTCTGGTCATCATCGTATTGCTGCTGTACCTGACCTACCGGTCGTGGAGGGAAGCCTTCCTTGTTATCCTTGCGGTTCCGTTCGCCTTCTCGGGCGGAATCGTTCTGCTGAAGCTGCTGGGCTACAACTTTTCCGTCGCGGTATGGGTGGGGTTCATCGCGTTGTTTGGCACGGCGGTCCAGACCGGCGTGGTCATGGTGATTTATCTGCAAGAGGCGGTGGCGCGCAAGGTCGCGGCCACAGGCCCACTGACCCACGAAAGTCTGCAGGAAGCGGTGATGGAGGGTGCGCTGTTGCGACTCCGCCCCAAAGTGATGACGGTGGCCACCGTGGTGGCGGGCTTGCTTCCCATCATGTGGTCCACGCGCACGGGCGCGGAGGTGATGAAGCCTTTGGCCACGCCCGTACTGGGAGGCATGGTCAGTTCGTTGCTGCTGGTGCTGATCGTGACGCCTGTGATCTTTACCTGGCTACGGGAGCGCGAGATCCGCAAGGCCGAGACGGGCGCGTGAGGTTACTTGCGCGCCACTCCCCGCTCCGCGCCCGTTCCGGCTATTCTCCTGACATGGCGGCGCGGCTCACGGTCCTGGCCAGCGGGAGCAAGGGAAACAGCGCGGTGGTGGCCAGCGCGCGCACGCGCCTGCTGGTGGACGCCGGGCTTTCCTGCCGCGAAACCTTCCGCCGCATGCGCGCCGCGGGGGAGGAGCCGGAACAGCTGGACGCCATCCTCATCTCCCACGAGCACTCCGATCATGTGGGAGGACTGGAGGTGCTGGCGCGCAAGACCCGGGCGGCGGTCTACATGACCGCGGACACGCGCGAGGCTTGGGTGCGCGACCGGCGGCAGAGCGCGCAGGACCACCAACCTCCCAGGCTGGAGCGGATGGAATCCTTCTCCTCCGGGCACAGCTTCGTGGTGGGCGACATCACCGTGACGCCCTTCACCACGCCGCACGACGCCACCGACCCGGTGGCCTTCACCTTTCGCCTCGAAGGAGTGAAGCTGGGTCTGGTGACCGACCTGGGATATCTGCCGCCGAACGTGCGCGAGCACCTGCGGGGATGCGACGGGCTGATGATCGAGTCCAACCACGACCTGGAGATGCTGCGCGGAGGGCCCTATCCCTGGCAGGTGAAGCAGCGGGTGATGAGCCGCGTGGGCCACCTCTCCAATGACGCCCTCGCGGAATTCTTTACGAACGATTATGATGGAGGGGCTGCGTTCGTCGTGTTGGCGCATCTCTCCGAGCAGAACAACCATCCCGAGATCGCCCGGAGAGCGGCGGAGCAGGCCCTGGGCCCGCAGCGGGATCTGATGCGCAACCGGCTGCTGCTGGCATCCCAAAGTCAGCCGATGGAATCTATTCATCTGTAAACGATAACGATATGGTCATCAATCAGCCTTGCACGGACCGCGTGGTGGCAGAGATTCTGGCGGGATGGCGGTACGATATCTCCGGGATCGCGGCCGAGATGCGCGGCGATTATGAAAAACACCTGGCGGGCTGCGCCCGCTGCCGCGCGCGGCTGCGCCTGCACCGCACCATCGACGTCGGCCTGATCGTGGTCACCACCATCTCGGCGGGGATGTTCCTGGTGGCCTTCGGCGCCATCCGCTACCTCGATCCCAAACACGCGCTGCTGCTGCAGATTGCCGCGCTGTGCGGCTTCGCCTTCTCCAGCGTGGTGTGGATCGCCGTGGCCATCGCCACTCCGGCGCCGCTGGTGATGGTGGACGCCGCCAAGCTGGGCGCGCGCCGCATCCATGACAGCCTGCCGCAAGAGATCCGCGACCGCATCCCGGAGGAGTTCAAGGTAAAGATCAACTAACAGGGAAGCGAGCCCCGCTTCCTGGAGTCAGGCATTCGATTGCGCTTCGCAAGAACATTTACGGCTTTGGTTTTGATCGTGGCGATGACGGGAAACCTCACCGCCGCCGCGTCGTGCGCTGAGTTGTGCGCCGCTCGGCAGCATCCAGGCCATTCCGCTGACCAACCTGCACAGCCCATGATGGCCGCTCACCACTCCGCTCATCACATGAAGATGAAGTCGTATCCCCACTCCCAGCCGGAGGCGCCGGTGTCGGTTAAACGTCAGGCCTGCTCCGGGCATGTGCAGGATGCGGCCGGGAAGAACTCCAGTGCTGCCTTGCCGAGGGACAACGCAGCCGGCGTGTTTGTGCAATCTCCGGTGGGATTCGCCTGCGAGGGAATCTCGGAAACAGAGGCCGCGACTTCCCCACCCCCAAGCCCGCACCTGCATTCGGCTCTACCCCTCCGTATCTAGCTCCCTTCCTCTCGCTGAATTTCCTTTTGCACGAGCGCGCTACAGGATTATGCGCGCGCCTCTGGACACATTCTGAGAAGGAAGGGACATCATGAATTTCAGGTATCTATTGCCAGGATTGCTGCTGTGCGCCGTGGCCTTCGCTCAAACCCAGCCGGATGGCGAGGAGCACGCGCAGCACCAGCACACTCCGCCGCCGGCGCAGGAGCAGCCCAAGCCACCGGATCCGCAGAAGAAGCAGGAAGAGCCGCCGCAGAAGCCGCCGGAGGCGCAGCCTGAGCATCAGCATGAGGGGATGGCGGGGATGGAGCAGGCGGCGAAGCCCGCACGCGAGCCGCACCGCATGGCCTCGGGCACGGCCTGGCAGCCGGATTCGACCCCCGCCTACATGTGGATGACCGAACGCGCGAAATGGACGCTGATGGCGCACGGCAATCTCTTCCTCACCTTCAACCACCAGGGCGGGCCGCGGGGCGCGGGCAAGTTCGAGTCCATGAACTGGGCCATGTTCATGGAGCAGCACCGGCTGGGCCCGGGGACCATCGAATTCCGCCAGATGTTCTCCGCCGAGGCGCTGACCGTGCCGCATCCGGGCTTTCCGCAGCTCTTCCAGACGGGCGAGACCTATCGCAACCAGCCGCTGGTAGACCACCAGCATCCGCACGACCTCTTCGGAGAGATTTCCGTGCTGTACTCGGTGCCCATCTCGAAGAAGGTGAGCTGGCACATCTACGGCGCGCCGGTGGGCGAGCCGGCGCTGGGCCCGGTGGCGTTCATGCATCGCGGATCGGCGGCGGAAATCCCGTCGGCGCCACTCAGCCATCACCTGCAGGACGCCACTCACATCACCGCGGGCGTAATCACCACCGGGCTGACGGTGGGCAAAGTGCGCGGCGAAGTCTCCGTCTTTAACGGACGCGAGCCCGACCAGGTGCGCCAGACCATCGACTTCGGCCCGCTCGACTCCTGGTCGGCGCGGGTGAGCGTGCGTCCCTCGAAGGACTGGAGTTTGCAGTACAGCTACGGCCACATCCATGACCAGGAGATCCACGCCGGGGAGCCGGGCGATACCAATCGCCAGACGGCATCGGTCAGTTACAACCGGCCGCTCACGGGCGGCAACTGGGCGACCTCGCTCATCTGGGGGCGCAATCACAAGCAGCTCAAAAACACCACGCAGAACAGCTACTTGCTGGAATCCATCGTGAACTTCAAGTCCAGGAACTACGCCTACACGCGTCTGGAGCTGGTGGACAAGGACGAGCTGTTTCCCGCGGTTCCGCTTCCGCGTCCGCAGTTCCGCGTAGGCGGGTACACCTTCGGTGGCATCCGGGACCTGGTGCAGAACGCCAAGATGCAGATGGGAGTGGGCGCTGACGTAACCTTCTATTCGAAGCCTTCAGCGCTCGATGCGGTGTACGGTGAGAACCCGGTGAGCTTTCGCGTCTTCCTGCGCTTCCGGCCGGGGCGCATGGAGCATCACCACTGAGGCGACAAAGTTATTGCATGGGAGAGGATGATGCAAAAACCTGTGGCAGTCACTGTGGTAACCCTAGCTCTCGCACTGGGCCTGGAAGCGCCCTGCCGGCCGGGCGAGCTGGATGGTCCGGTGCGTGAGGTCAACGTGCCTTCAGCCACAGCCGTGTCTTCACAGGAGAGATGAAACATGCGCAGGAAGAAGCTGGTCGCCTCCACGGTATTGGTAACCCTCGCAACCCTCTTAGGGCTCGGTGTGGTGACAATCCGTCGCGGTTTTAGCGCGCGGGACAACCCGTCTGCATTGGAAGCCGCGGTGGCGAGGACAATGCGAAGCCTGGCCGTTCCCGCTTCCATGAAGAACGCGAGGGATCCATTCACGGCCACCCCGGAGCTCATCGCGCAACAGAGGGCGCATTTTGCGGACCATTGCGCCCTCTGCCACGCCAATAACGGGAGCGGGGAAACCACCATCGGCAAGAACATGTATCCCAAGCCTCCCGACATGCGCCAGGCGCAGACACAGAATCTGACCGATGGCGAGATTTACGGCATCATTCACCACGGCATTCGCCTCACCGGCATGCCGGCCTGGGGCGACGCGGTCAAGGATGAGGAGAGCTGGAAATTGGTTCTTTTCATTCGCCACCTTCCGGAACTGACGCCCGAAGAAGCGAAGGAGATGGAAAACTACAATCCCGTGAGCCGCCGCGAGATGGAGGAGGAACGGGAAGCCGAGGAGTTTTTGAGTGGCCAGGAGCCGCAACAGAAGAGAGAACCGACCAAGCAGCAAAGCAAACAACATCACTAATAGGAGGAAGACCATGAAAACGAAAAGAATGATCGCATTGACTGCAGCTCTGGCAGTTGCCTTGTCCGGACTCGCGCTCGCCCACGGCGCGGGCGAGCACGTGAAGGGCATGGTAACCGCCGTGACAGCCAGCTCCATCACCGTACAGACGCTCGAGAAAGAGACGAAGGCGGTGTCCTTCGACTCTGAGACAAAGTTCATCAAGAGCGGAAAGCCAGCCAAGGCCAGCGACCTGAAGGTTGGCGACCGGGTCGTGGTGGATGTCCATCAAATGGGCGACATGCTCCACGCAGCCATCGTTCGGTTCGGCGCCCCCAATCGGGCTGCGACGCCCCATTCTCACTAGAAAGGACAAGACATGATGAAGCCGCTTATCGTATTGGCCGCAGTAGTTCTAGCGTGGATGCCTCTCTACGGCCAGAACCGCGGGCCGGAAGCCGAAGTGCGTAGAGTGATCGAACAGTTTGAGCAAGGACTGGCGGAGCGCAACGTGGCCCAGTTGGAGCCTCTGGTCGCTTCCGACCTGGTGGTATTGGAGAACGGGGGCCGGAACGACGGCTGGGTGGACTTCCGCGATCATCACCTGATTCCCGAGTTCCAGGAGCCCGCGCCGCCCTCGAAGGCCCAGGTCGTCAAGATCGTGGCCAGCCCGCAGATGGGCTGGGGCTACACCCGGACGGACATGACCCTGACCCGCAAGAGCGGCCAGAAGGTCGAGGCCGTGCTGTGGTCGGTCTACGTGGTTGAAAAGCGCGCGGAGGGATGGAAGCTGGTGCTGTTGGACTGGAGCTTCAAAGTGCAGCCGCCTCCGGCGAGCAAGTGATTCGCGGGCTCAGGTCTCGAGCCCACCGATCAAGTCGGTGATCTTCTTCACCCGGTGCTCCACGCACCAGCGCTCCAGCGCGCCCACGATCTTCTCCGTGGCGCATGGGTCCCAGTAGTTGGCGGTGCCGATCTGCACGGCCGCTGCGCCGGCGAGCATGAATTCCACCACGTCCTCGGCGGTGGCGATGCCACCGATGCCGATCACCGGAATATCCACGGCGTGCGCGGCTTCATAGACCATGCGCAGCGCGATGGGCTTGATGGCCGGGCCGGAAAGCCCGGCGGTGATGTTGGAGATGCGCGGGCGGCGGGTCTCGGCGTCGATGGCCAGGGCCACGAAGGTGTTGACCAGGGAGATGGCGTCCGCTCCGGCGTTCTCCGCCGCGTGCGCCATCTGCGGAATGCTGCTCACGTTGGGTGAGAGCTTGACGATCAACGGCCGCCGCGCCGCGTTCTTGGCGTTGACTACCACCTCCTCCAGCAGCACCGGGTCGGTCCCGAACTGGATGCCGCCGCGCTTGGTGTTGGGGCAAGAGACGTTTAGCTCATAGGCGGCGATGCCCTCGCCCTGGTTCAGGATGTGGATGGCGGCCTCGTAGTCGTCCGGGGTGTAGCCGAAGACGTTGGCGATGACCACGATGTCCTTCTTCTTGTTGAGCAGCGGAAGCTTCTCTTCCACAAAGGCGCGCGCGCCGATGTTCTGCAGCCCGATGGAGTTCAGCATGCCGGCGGCGGTCTCGAAGATGCGCGGCGGCGGGTTGCCGGCCATGGGCTCGCGCGAAAGACCTTTCACCACGAATCCACCCAGCTTTTCCAGCGCGACGATGTCTTCAAACTCGATGCCGTAGCCGAAGGTGCCGCTGGCGGCGATGACCGGATTCTTGAAGGTGAGACCGGCAAAGCTCACGCTCAGGTCCACGGCGTGGCCGGACGCGCTCGCAGCCGGATTGGCGGCCTGCGTCATCGCGGCGCCTTTCCCGGCTGCGCGCTGGGGCGCTGGGTAGCGGGCACCAGCGCCTCGGTCAGGACCCGTCCCGTGCTGTGCGAGGGCGGCGAGATTCCGAGCAGCGAGGCGAGAGTCGGCGCTAGGTCCACCGGCTCGGCGTGGCCGCGGTACGTTCCCGGCTGGAAGGGAGCTCCGAAGAAGGCCAGCGGGACGTGGGTGTCGTAAGTGTAGGGGCTGGAGTGATCGGTGCCGGGCGGATAGCCGACTACGTACGCTTGCGGCACCAGGATGACGTACCAGCCGCCGTAGGGCGAGGCGCTGTGGGCGTAGCGGCGTCCGGTCTCATCCTGCGGCAGCTCGCCGTGCGCGATCTGGCTGCGGGTGAAGTAGCCCACCGCGGGGCTCTCCTTCATCAGCGCTTCGCCGGCGACGCGCTCCGCATCGGCCTGGGTCAGCTTGGTCGAGGAAAAAGCCTCTGCGGATAGATAGGCGATGGGCCAATCCAGCGCCGTGATGAACTCGGTATCCCGCCCCGGAGTCAATTTGGAGGAAAGCGCGGCGTTGGCGCGCGCTTTCACATCTCTGGGAATGAAGGTTCCCGCCGGGATGCGAAGTCCCGAAGCGTACGAGGGGAGCGGCGCGATGCCGTGGTCGGCGGAGAGCGCGATCCACAGGTTGGCCAGGCCCACCTGCTTCCCC
>DASYVL010000140.1 GCA_035937135.1 Terriglobales bacterium | reverse complement strand
CGGCGCGCGGCGCAGCTGGAAACCACCGGGAACGACTCCAGCACCAGGGCACAGACCTTGGGCAGCAGCTCCTTCAGGTCAAGCACCGACGCAGTTTGCTTGGCCAGGGCGTTGATGGTTTCCAGCTGCGCCGCGCGCCGCTGCTCCAGCGAATGCAGCCGGGCGTTCTCGATGGCGATGGAGGCCTGGGTGGAGAACAGCGTCAGCAGGTCCACCGTCTCGTCGCTGAAAAAGTTGGAATGCTCGCTCTGGAAGTCGAGCACGCCCACCACGTTGTCGCGCACCATCAGCGGGATGGCCAGCTCGGAGCGGGTGGCGGCGAAGACGGGAATGTAGCGCGGCTCCCGGCTGACATCGGGTGCATAGACGGGACGGCGCAGCTTGGCCGCCGCGCCCGTCAGTCCGCTGCCCGCGGGGACGGGGGCGGCTACCATCTCCTCGGGCCGACCGAAGCTGCTGCGCAGCTTGAGTTCCCGGGTCTCGGGGTCGAGCAGGTAGATGGCGCCGTTCTCCAGGCGGAACTGGTCGCGCACGATGGCCAGGATGCGTTGTAGCACCTCGTCCAGATCGAAGGTGGAGAGCACCGCCTGGCTGGCGTCGTAAAGGATGGCAAGCTTTTCCATAAAGCAAACGTGCGATTCTAGCGCCAACCGGAGGCAAAGGCGAGTCAGGCAATTTACAATCTGGCAGCGGAAAGCGGAAGCGCTGCCATGCTGGAGCTGCAAACTCAGGTCAAGTACGCCAAGGGCGTAGGCCCGCGGGTCGCCGAGTGGCTGGCGGCCAAGGGCATCGCCACCGTCGAGGACTTGCTCTACTACCTGCCCTTCCGCTACGAGGACCGGCTCAACCCGCGCGGCATCGCGGAGCTCGAGCCGGGCGAGATGGCCACCGTCCTCGCCGAGGTGCGCGGCTCCGGCCTGTTCCGCACCAAGCGCATGCCCATCTTCCAGATGACCGCCGCCCAGGGCACCGCTTCCATCAAGTGCCTGTGGTTCCACGCCACCTACCTCAAGGACAAGTTCCAGCCCGGTCAGACGGTGGCGCTCTACGGCCGGGTGGAGGTGGACAAGCGCAAGCGCGGCGGGCTGCAACTGATCCAGCCGCAGTTCGAGATCCTGACCGACCCCGCGGACTCCGAAGCAGAAGCAGAAGACGCGGCGGAGCGTGCCCTGGCAGCGTCGCTCGAGGTGGGGCGCATCGTTCCCATCTACGAGTCGGCGGCGCAGGGCAAGCTGACCTCGCGCTGGTTCCGCCGCGTCATCCGCGGCGCGCTCGCGGCCCTGGCACCCGAGATCCCGGACGGCGTTCCCCCGGCGGTGCGCGCGCGGCTGGAGTTGCTTCCCCGGCGGCAGGCCTTCGAGCGGGCACACTGGCCTCCGCCAGAAGTACGCTTCGAGGACCTGCAAGAGGCGCGCACCCCGGCGCACCGCCGCCTGATCTTCGAAGAACTGTTCTTCCTGGAAGTGGGGCTGGAGCTCAAGCGCCGGCGGCTGCGTGCCCAACCCGGCCTCGCCTTCCGCCTGGACGACCGGGTGCGCTCGGCCATCAAGCGCATCCTTCCTTTCCATCCCACGGAAGCGCAGAAGCGGGTGCTGGGCGAGATTTCCGCCGACATGCGCGAAGCGCGCCCCATGCGGCGGATGCTGCAGGGCGACGTCGGCTCCGGCAAGACGCTGGTGGCACTGGAAGCCGCCATCATCGCCATCGAGAACGGCTATCAGGCGGCGCTCATGGCGCCCACGGAGATCCTGGCGACGCAGCATTACCTCTCCGCGCGGCAGATCCTGGAGCCGGCGGGCTATCGCATCGTGCTCTTGACCGGGTCGCTCGAGCCGGAGCGCAAGCGCGACATCCGCCGCCACATCGCCCGCGGCGACGTGCAGCTGGTGATCGGCACCCATGCCCTCATCGAGGAAAAAGTCGAGTTCGCCCGCCTCGGCCTGGTGGTGGTGGACGAGCAGCACCGCTTCGGAGTCCTGCAGCGCCTGCGCCTGATGAAGAAAACGGCGGAACCAGGTGAGCGCGGAGCGAGCGCCGGAATAGCGCGAGCAAAGCGCGAGGGCGAAGCAGGCGCAGCCGTTGCGGAGCCCTCTAACAAAGAACCGGACGTACTGGTGATGACGGCTACGCCCATCCCCCGCACCCTGGCGCTCACCCTCTACGGCGACCTCGACGTCAGCCTGCTCGACGAGCTGCCGCCGGGCCGCACGCCCATCGTCACCCGGCGCGTCTCCGACGAGCGCTCCGCCGAGGTCTTCGACTTCGCCCGCAAGCAGGTGAAGGCCGGGCACCAGGTGTACGTCGTCTATCCCGTGATCGAGGAGAAGGAAGAGG
>DASYVL010000139.1 GCA_035937135.1 Terriglobales bacterium | reverse complement strand
AAGGCAACATGCTCCTGCGCGGCTTCCAGTACCTGGCCCCGGAGAACGTCGCCTACGGACGCTTCTGCTGGAACGAGGAGTGCCAGTACTGCCGCGTCACCTACGACCTGGGCGAAGGCACTCCCAGTCACGTGGCGCTTTCCTGCAAGCTGATGGTCCAGGCGGGGATGCGCGTCACCGAAGTGGCGCAGGAGATCAAGTACTGCCTGCGGAGCCTGGAATTGGAAGAAGAGAAGAAGTAGAAAACACATGCGCCGCCCGGCGCAGACACCCCCCGGCCTGGACACCCGGAATCGGGGACCGGGTCAACGGACCCATCGCCAGCGGCAGCCGGTTCTGGGTGGAATTTTCAATCCCCGGCAGGAAGTAGCGGCTAACCGCCGACTGCGGCATCACCGTGGAAATTGAGAAAGGTAAGCGGTGGGAAACGGGATGCCGTGCTGGCACTGTGGAAGAGAGTGTCCGCTTCACCGGGCTGGTCGATTTCGCGATTCACATGAGCAACGAACTGCTGGGACGAACATCGTCCTGTTCCAGGGCAAGGCAAAGGTTGCGAAGACGCCCCCTAAATGCCCCCAGGACAAACTTTCCTTCGAGTATTACGTGGACGAAGATTGGGGAGTCCCTATCGGTTACCTCTGGCGCGGCCGCACGCTGAACATTCAAATGTGGTTTCACGGCAGGCCGGGGGAAGCGAGGCCCTACCTGTTTTATCAGGGCAAGCAGGTCGCCAAGGGAGAGAACTGCGGCGGGGCCAACTTCGAACCCGCGACCTACGTGTGGTGGCCGGTTGACTGTGAGTTCTTGGGTGAGGGGTCGGAGGATGTGGTTGAGAAGCTGAGTAAGGCTCCGGGCGAGTACGAGATCAAGGTGCTGCAGGAGGGCCGCCTGACCCGAACCGCTAAATTCACAGTCGCTGAAGACGGAAGCTTCGACAACGGCATCGCCTCCGCCAACAAGCTGGGCAGCGACACAGTGATCGTGCCCTTCAAGGTGTTAGTCGACCTTGCTCCGTGGGACAAGTTGGCGTGGAAGACGGACGCCTTTTACGGCAATCCCCTTACCGGCTTTACGGCGATACCCTAGGCGGCGACAGCGGACCGAGTAGTCAGCGGCGCGCTCGGGACGGGGCGGCCCCCAGCTTGCGCAGCCGCTCGCGGGCCTGGGTGGCTTCCGGGGAGCGCGGGTAGCGGGCCACCAGGTTCTGCAACTCTCTCACCGCCGCATCTTTCTGCCCCAGTTCCCCCAGGGCGTAGCCCTTCTTGAGCTGCGCCGCTGCCGATTTGATGTTGCCCGGATACTGCTCCAGGACCTTGTCGTACTCCCGCACCGCCTGGGCGTAGTTTCCCTGCTTGTAGGCGATGTCGCCCAGATAGAACTGCGCGTTCCCCGCCTTGTCGGTACCCGAGTAGAACCTCAAGTAATCCGTGAACTCCTGGCCGGAAAGCGGATAGCGAGCGGCAGTAAAGTCTCGCAATGCGTTGTCGTACAGGACGTCGGGCGGAGGCGCCTGGGGCGGGGGAGGACCGCCGGTGGCCGCGCCCAGGTTTTCCTTGGCGGCGTTCATGTCGTCGAGTTGCTTGCTGATCTTGGCCAGGCGCGCCTTCATCTCGTCCAGGGTGTCGTGCAGCGCCTGCACCTGACCGGAGACATCGTCGACCTTGGAGGCGGTCTCGGAGCTCTGGTCGCCCAGGCGTCTCTCCAGGCTGCTGACCGCCGTGCTCATCTTGTTGACGTTGTCGGTCGACTGCTCCACCAGGTTCCTCATCACGCCCATGCGCTCGTCAAAGGACTGGCGCATCTGGCTCATCTGGTCCTGGAGCGCCTGCACCTGGGACTGCAACTGGATGATCTCCTTGCTGACGCCCCAGGCTTTGGGGGTGGAGCTGACCGCGAGAAGGACGACAAGAACAAACAGCAGACTTCGTGTTTTCATAAGGTAAGCCTTTGGATGCGGACTGGGCCCCGGCGTTTGGTCGAACCCGGGGCGCGGGTGGAAAAGAAAAGGGCGGCCCGCTCAGGCGCCGCCCGCTCGTACTACCTCTGAAAGACGAAGTGGCCGCGCCGGTTCTGCTGCCAGCACTGCTCGTTGGATCCGGTGCAGAACGGCTTCTCCTTGCCGAAGCTGGTGGTCTTGATGCGGTCGGCGCTGACGCCGGCCCTGACCAGAGCATCCTTGGCGGAGCTGGCGCGGTTATCGCCCAGCGCTATGTTGTACTCGGTGGAGCCGCGTTCGTCGCAGTGTCCCTCGATCAGAAGGTGCATGTTGGGATGCTGCGCCAGGAAGCGGGCGTTGGCCGCGATCTGCGAGGCCGCGTCCGAACGGATGTCGAACTTGTCGTAATCGAAGAAGACGTCCTTGACGTTCTGCGCGAACAACTCCTCGTCGCCGGCGTTGACAGTCGAGGTCGTCGTCGGCATTCTGACCGTGACTCGCGCCGTGGCCTCCTGCGTGCCTCCCGGTCCTTTGGCGATCAGGCGATAGGTGGTGGAGTCACTCGGCGTCACGCTGCGCGATCCGTTGGCGTCCACCGAGCCCATGCCTTCCAGGCTGACGTCGGTGGCGTTCTCGGTCCGCCAGCTCAAGGTGGTGGACTGCCCCTGCTCGATCACATTGGGATTGGCCGAGAGCGACGCGGTGGGCGCCGCCACCGGCGGCGGAGGCGGAGGCGGCGGGGGCGCTTCCTTCTTCTTGCACGCGCCCAGCGTCAGGATGACGGCCAACGCCAGGGCCAGCGTCGGCCACTTCCTTGTTTTCGCGATCAAACCAGCCTCCTTACGAATGCCTTCGCGTTTTTACTATGAAGTTCGATGATACTGCGGAGGGTTGAAATCGCCAATAGAAAAGCACTCTTTCCGTAGTCTTACTTCCAGCTCCAGTTGGGCTGAGTGTTGGAGCCGGAGGCAGTGAGCGCACGCTGCTGCGAGCCGTCGGCGAGCATGCTCCAGATCTGTCCCCCCTTGCGGCTCGACTGGAAGACGATGTGCCGTCCGTCCGGCGACCACGAAGGAGAGTCGTTGTTTCCGGCGCGCGTCAACTGCACCCAGTGACGTGTGGCGATGTCCATGATGTAGATGTCTTGTCCGCCGGGCGCGCCCGGGCCGTAGTTGCGGTTCCAGGAGAAGGCCAGGAACTGGCCGTTGGGCGACCAGGAGGGCGAGACGGCGTAGCCGCCGTCGGTGAGCCGCTGCACGTTGGCGCCGTCGGCGTCCATCACGTAGATCTGCGGCAGGCCGGTGCGCCCGCTGACGAAGGCGATTTGCGACCCGCTCTTCGGGTTCCACGCCGGCGAGATGTCCGGACCCTTGTAAGAGGTCAGCCGCTTGGGGCTGGCGCCCGAGGCCTCGGACACGAAGATCTCCGGGTCGCCGCGCATGGAAGAGGAGAAGGCCAGCTTGGTTCCGTCGGGCGACCATGCGGGAGAGGCGTTGGTCCCACCGTAGCGGGGGAAGCTCACCAGGCGGCCCAGTTCCGTCGAGTACATGGCCAGTTCCACGCCGCCGCCGGCGAACGAGGTGAAGGCCACACGGCTGCCATCCGGCGAGACCCGGGGCGAAAGTGCGATGGAACCCAGCCGCGTGAGCTGCCGCTGGCCTTCGCCGTCGTAGTCCATCGCCCAGACTTCCTTGTGCCCGGAGCGGTTGCTGATGAAGAAGATCCTGCTCTCAGCGATGCCGGGCAGTCCGCCGCCCAGACGGAAGATGATCTCATCGGCGAAGCGATGGGCGATCAGCCGCGCGTTCTCCGGCGTCGCCGCTTCGCTGTACTGCTTGCCCAGCACCAGGGGCGAGGCGGAGTTCTTCACGTCGTACAGCCAGCCCTTCACCGCCAGTGCGTCGTTGCTCACGCCCAGGTTGCCGAAGGCCAGCATGCCGGCGCTGGCGGGCGGATTGCCCCACGCGTCCAGCGCCACGTCCGCCGGCCGGGCCGGCTGGGAGAGCGGATAAAAGCTCTTGGAGACCATGTCGAAGATGCCGGCGTTCTCCAAATCGTTCCACAACGTGTCGTTGAAGACCTTGCGCAGCGTGTCGCTGTTCGGGGTTGAGCCGAAGGCCAGTTGGAACTCCGGTACCGCCAGCCGCACCTTCTCCTGTCCCAGACCGGTGCCGGTGCGGATCCAGTCCTCTTGCGGGGCGGCTGTGATTGCCGCCAAAAGTACGAACGCGAATGCGAAGAATCGTTTCACCATGTTTTCTCTGTGTACCTCTGCGCCTCTGTGTCTCGGTGGTGGACGTTAGCGCCGGTAATCAAACCAGAACTCCACGGCGACCTTGCTGCCGGAGTAATCCGGCGGCAGCGAGCCGAAGGTATCAATACGCTGCAGCGCCCGCACCGCCGACTGGTCCAGCGAGGGGATGCCGCTGGACTGCGAGAGCTGGATGTTCGCCGGCTCGCCCGAGCGCGTGATCTCGAAGGTGATGTACACCCGCCGCGCCGAGCTGATGCTGGGGTCCACCTCGTACTTCAGCCAGTTGTCCTGGATCTTGCGCCGCACCACGTCCACGTACCAGCCGTAGCGGCTGCCAAAGTCGCCGCCGCCTCCGGTCAGGCTCAGCCCGCCCTTGGCGCCGTTGGCGTTGAATACTCCGTAGGGCCCGCTCACCGGACCGCCCTGGCCGAAGGGAACCTGATTGGGCGGGGGCGGCTTCTCCTGCACGGTCTTGCGCTGATTCTTCTCCGGCTTGGTTGTGTCGTGCTCGGGCAGGGCCACAGCGTTCGTTTCCGGCGGCCGCTTCTCCGACTCCGAGAGTCCCTTGGACTCGTTGGCCACGATGTTCTGGCTCTCCTCGGAGGGCGGCGGCAGTGGCACTGCGGCGCGGCTCACCAGGGTGACGCTCATGGCTTCGCCGCCCGAGCCCGTGCCACCCCAGCTTTCCCCGTGCAGGCTCCCGACGACGGCGGCATACAGCAGGAGGCCGCCGAAGAAGGCCCCGTGCAGCACCGCCGACCCGACTAGCGGCGCCTTCCAGGGCTCGTGCTCGAAGAAGATCTCAGCGTTTCGCATTCTGGTTCAGAGGCTCGGTGACGATGCTGACGTTGGTGATGCCCGCCTGCTTCACCGCGTCCATCACGGTGGCGAAGGCGCCGAAGGGGACGTTCTCATCCGCGCGCAGGAAGACGGCCTGCGACTCCGGGTCGCGGATCTTCTCCCGCAGCTTGGCGCCGATCTGGTGGATGTTGACCGGCTCGTTGCCCAGATAGACCCGCTGGCTGCGGTCGATGGTGATGACCAGTCGCTCCTCGGTGATCTCCTTCACCGTTTTCGTCTTGGGCACCGAAACCTCGATGCCCGATTGCAGCACCGGGGCGGTGATCATGAAGATGATGAGCAGCACCAGCACCACGTCCACGAACGGGGTGACGTTGATCTCGGAGAGGGTGCGCCCGCGAGGGACCATGAAAGACATTGCGACCTCACTATTCCGGAGAGTTGCGCTCCACAGCGTTCAGGAACTCGAGCGCAAAATCCCCCATGCGCGCGGCAAACTCGCGGATGGAGTGGGTGAAGTGGTTGTAGGCGATGACGGCGGGGATGGCGGCGGCCAGGCCGGCCGCCGTGGTCACCAGGGCTTCGGAGATGCCGGGCGCGACCGCGCGCAGCGTGGCGGCCCCGGCCGTGCCCAGCCCGTGGAAGGCGTCAATGATCCCCCACACCGTGCCGAACAAACCGATGAAGGGCGTGACCGCGCCCGTGGTGGCCAGCCAGGGCAGCCTGCGCTCCAGCCGTGTGAGCTCCTCCGAAGCGGCGATCTGCGTGGCGCGCTCAACCGCGGTCATGCGCACCGCCCCGCCCTTCGCCGCCTGGCGGCGATACTCGGTGTAGCCGCCATCAAACACGGAGGCCAGCGGGCTCTCGCGGAACTGGGGAGCGATGGCGGCCACGTCCTCGAGGCGCGCCGCTTTGCGGAAGGCGCGCAGGAAACGCCCACTCTGCTGCTGGGCGCGCCGCAGCGCCGCCCATTTGGACAGCATCACCGACCAGGAAAAGACGCTGAACAGCAGCAGGATGACCAGGACCGCTTTGGCGACAGGGCCGCTCTGCAGGATCAGGCTGACGATCTCGCCGCCTACGAAGCTGGCTGTCACAATGTGGATTTGTATCTCCATTCCGGAAGCAGAGTGCCCTGAATCTGACCGTAGCACCTCGGTTCCTGCCAGTCAAACGCCAAGTCGGCCGGGGGATGTGCAAAAAAGCTGTGCTATTCTGCGGCCAGCGACTTCTTCAGGACACTCGTGCTCCTCGAACTGCGCGTCGAAAATTACGCCGTCATCGACCAGGTGGCGCTGGAGTTCGGGCCGGGGCTGAACCTGCTCACCGGCGAGACCGGCGCCGGCAAATCCATCCTGATTGATGCTTTGTCCCTGCTGCTGGGGGAGAAGTCTTCCTCAGAGATGGTGCGCCACGGCGCGGAGAAGGCCGTGGTCACCGCCGTGTTCGAGGGCGAGGAAGCGGCAGCGAAGGTGCTGGAAGCGAATGGCCTGGACGCCGCCGACGGCCAGCTCATCCTGCGGCGCGAGATCGCGGCGGGCGGCAAAGGCCGCGTCTTCGTCAACAACCAGCCGGCCACGGTGGCGGTGCTGAAGCTGCTCGCGCCGCGGCTGGCTTCCATCCACGCGCAGAACGAATCCGTCCTGGCGTTTGATGCGGCGGCGCGCCTCGAGCTGCTCGATGCCTTCGCCGGGCTTTCGACCGAGCCCGTCGCGCGGGCCTTCGCCCGCTGGAAGTCCATCCGGGAGCGCATGGCGGAACTCGACCGCAACGAGCAGGAGCGCCTGCGCATGGTGGACCTGTGGAGGTTCCAGAAGAAGGAGATCGCGGACGCACAGCTCGAGCCGGGCGAGGACGTGCGCCTGGAAAATGAGAAGCGTGTGCTGGCCAACGCCGAGAAGATCCGCACCGCCGCGCTCGAAGCCTATGAGCTTCTGTACGAGGGGCAGGGAGCGGCAGCGGCGTCGCTGCGCACGGCCGCGCGCCGGGTGCAGGAGCTGGCCGGATATGACAACGCGACCTTCCGCGAGGACGTCGAAGCCCTGGAGTCGGCGCGCATCACGGCGGAGGAGGTCGGCGGCAAACTCCGCTCCTACGCGGGCGGGATCAACGCTTCCCCCGGGCGTCTCGCCGAGATCGAAGACCGGCTGGCGCTGCTCGACCGCCTCAAGCGCAAGTACGGCCCCACCATCGAAGACGTGGTCGCCTGCTGGCAGGACGTCTCACGGAAGTTGGACGAGGTGGAGAACAAGGACGAAGTCCTGCGCCAACTGGGGAAGGAACTGGCCGCGGTGGTGGACGAATACCTGACCGCCGCCCACGCCATCTCCAAGAAGCGCCAGCAGGCCGCCAAGACGCTGGAGAAGCTGGTCGAGAAGGAAGTGAACGACCTGGCCATGCAGGCGAGTTTCCGCATCGAGGTGGAGAGCGCCGAAGAGGAGAAGCGCTGGACGGCCTCGGGCCTTGACCATGTGACTTACCTGATTTCCGCCAATCCCGGCGAGCCGTTGGGCCCGGTGGAGAAGATTGCCTCCGGCGGCGAGCTCTCGCGGGTGATGCTGGCGCTCAAAGCGACGGTCGAGAGTAGCGCCGGCGTCTCACCGGCTGTCCGGCGGGCGTCTCGCCCACCCTCCGTTTCCCGCACCCTGATCTTCGACGAGATCGACTCCGGAATCGGCGGGCGCGCTGCCGAGGCCGTGGGCCGCAAGCTCAAGGCGCTGGCAGCAGGGAACCAGGTGATTTGCGTCACCCACCTGCCGCAGATCGCCTCCTTCGCCGACCACCACTACGCCATCGAAAAACGGGAAGTTGGGGGCCGCAGCCGCACCCGCATCCGCCGGCTGGAGCCCGCCGAGCGCACCGAGGAGATCGCCCGCATGTTGAGCGGCGCGAAGCTCAGCGAGACCTCGCGCAAACACGCCGAGCAACTACTGAAGACCAACGTCTGAGGCAGGCGACCGTTCGGCCCTTGGTGAGTCAGCTATATTAGTGCCATCCTAATTCCCGCCCTTTCTTGGGCTTACGTTGACCGAAAGGGAACGCCGGCGGTACGTTCAAGCTTCCAGAAACCGGGCCAAACCCTTATACTTAGTGGAGCCGAATGAGCGCTTCCAGGAACGACAAAACCCTGCTTTTGCTTAAGCCCCGCGGCTTTTGCGCGGGAGTGGTGCGTGCGATCGACATCGTGCGCATCGCGCTGGAGACCTTCGGCCCGCCCATCTACGTCCGCAAGGAGATCGTCCACAACCGCTACGTCGTGGAGGAGCTTTCGGCCAAGGGCGCCATCTTCGTGGATAGCGTGCGCGAGGTTCCGAACGGGGAGCGTGTAATCTACAGCGCCCACGGAGTTTCCCCAGAGGTACGCGAGGCCAGCGAGCGCCGCGCGCTGCGGGTGATTGACGCCACCTGTCCGCTGGTGACCAAGGTGCACGTGGAGGCCGTCAAGTACGCCAGCGAGGGCTACACCATCATTCTCATTGGACACCGCGACCACGACGAGGTGATCGGCACATTGGGCGAGGCGCCCCTGGTCACCCAGGTGGTGGGCACGCCCGAAGAAGTCGAGTCGCTGGTGGTGCCCGACCCCAACCGCATCGCCTACATCACCCAGACCACGCTGAGCCTGGACGAGACCAAAGACATCATCGCCGCCCTGCGCAGCAAGTTCCCCAACATCGAGGGCCCACACGCCCAGGACATCTGCTACGCCACCGAGAACCGGCAGATCGCGGTCAAGGACATCTCCGGAGACGCCGATCTGCTGCTGGTGGTGGGTTCCGACAACAGCTCCAACTCCAACCGTCTGGTGGAGGTGGCGCGCAACCTGGGAACGTCCTCGCACCTGATCGAGAACTTCCGCGCCATCCGCCCGGAGTGGCTGGAAGGGGTGAAGACCCTGGCGCTGACCGCGGGAGCCTCCGCTCCCGAGTGCCTGGTGGAAGAGGTGATCACCTTCCTGGCCAACGCCGGATTCACCAACGTGCGCGAGGTCGAGGTGATGCCGGAGAACGTCCGCTTCGGGCTGCCGCCGGAGATCGTGCAAGCCATCGCCGCTGCTCCCACGCCCGCGGCCGCGGAGTAACGCCATGGAGAATCCTTCGGCGGCCGGGCGCCAGCCGGTGCACCTGC
Organism: Terriglobales bacterium; assembly: GCA_035937135.1. Lineage (NCBI taxonomy): Bacteria > Pseudomonadati > Acidobacteriota > Terriglobia > Terriglobales > Terriglobales bacterium. Next base: position 12,990 of record DASYVL010000139.1, on the reverse strand, counting down.
TGTTCGGCAAGCTCGACGACATGTTGAGCCGCGTGGCCGCGGCCACCGACGCCGTCCGCCGCTACCTGTTCTCCATCCAGAACGAGCAGGGCTACTGGTGCGGCGAGCTCGAAGCCGATAGCACGCTCGAGTCCGACTACATCCTGCTGCACGCCCTGCTGGGCACCGGCGACCCGGAGCGCATCGCCAAGGCCGCGCGCTACGTCCTGCAGCACCAGAACCCCGACGGCGGCTGGAGCATCTATCACGGCGGGCCCTCGAACGTCAGCGCCTCGGTCAAGGGCTACTTCGGGCTGAAGCTGGCCGGCTACAGGGCCGACCATCCAGCGCTGCAGCGCGCCCGCAAGAAGATCCTGGAGCTGGGCGGCGTCACCCAGGTCAACACCTTCACCAAAATCTACCTGTGCTTCTTCGGGCAGTACGACTATTACTCCGTGCCCGCCATCCCGCCGGAGATCGTGCTGTTCCCGCGCTGGTTCTGGTTCAACATCTACGAGATCTCCTCCTGGTCGCGGGCCATCCTGGTGCCGCTCTCCATCGCCTACGCCAAGAAGCCCTTCAAGAAGATCCCGGCGGAGATGGGAGTGGAGGAGCTGTTCCTGCATGGCCGCAGCCGCTCCGACATGCGGCTGAAGTGGTCGCCCAAGCTGGTGAGCTGGCGCAACCTGTTCCTGGTGCTGGACCGCATGACCCACTGGTTCGAAGCGGTGCACGTGCGGCCGCTGCGCTCCATCGCCATCCGCCAGGCGGAGAAGTGGATGCTGGCGCGCATGGAGATGAGCGACGGCCTGGGCGCCATCTATCCCGCCATGATGAACGGCATCATCGCCCTGCGCTGCCTGGGCTATTCGGTGGACGACCCGCAGTTCATCCGGGCCATGGACGAGTTCGAGGCCCTGGGTATCGAGGAAGAAGACACATTCCGCATGCAGCCCTGCAAGTCCCCGGTGTGGGACACCGCCATCGTCGCCTTCGCCCTGGGCGAGAGTGGCGTGGCCGGGAACGAGCCGCGCCTGGTGGCCGCCGCCGACTGGATGCTCAAGAAGCAGGTCACGCATCGCGGCGACTGGTGCGTCAAGAACAAGCAAGCCGAGCCCGCGGGCTGGTACTTCGAGTTCAACAACGAGTTCTATCCCGACGTGGACGATACGGTCATGGTGATGCTGGCGCTCAGCCGGGTGGACCATCCCAACGAGCGTTATCAGCACGAATCGGTGGACCGCGCCCTGCGCTGGGTGCTCTCCATGCAGTGCCGGGACGGCGGCTGGGCCTCCTTCGACCGCGATAACACGCGCATGGTCTTCCAGTACGTCCCCTTCGCCGACCACAACGCCATGCTCGATCCGCCCACCGTGGACATCACCGGGCGGGTGCTGGAGATGCTGGCGGACCATGGATACTCCCGCCAGGACCCCGTGGTCGAGCGGGCCATCGAATTCATCCGCCGGCACCAGGAGACCGACGGTTCCTGGTTCGGCCGCTGGGGCGTGAACTACATCTACGGCACCATGCAGGTGCTGCGCGGGTTGGAGGCCATGGGCGTGGACAACCACGAGCCCTACATCCAGCAGGCGGCGGAGTGGCTGCGCATGGTGCAGAACTCCGACGGCGGCTGGGGCGAGACTTGTGGCTCCTACGACGACGCCAACACCAAGGGCGTCGGCCCCAGCACTCCTTCGCAGACCGCCTGGGCGGTGATGGGACTGCTGGCCGCCGGCGACACTCGCAGCGATTGCGCCGCCCGCGGCATCGCCTACCTGCTGCGCACCCAGAAGAAGGATGGCTCCTGGGATGAACAGAATTTCACCGGCACCGGGTTCCCGCGGGTCTTTTATCTCGCGTATCACCTGTACCGGGACTATTTCCCGCTGCTGGCGTTGACCACCTATGCCAAAGTGATGGCGGCGGAGAACGAAGGCCGCTTGTCGTCCGACGTTGGAACCCTGGAAGGCTGAGGAAAGGAACCTGTGCCGGTACCTGTTTCGCAGATGTGGACGGTCGCGACCTACGTCCTGCGGCAGAAGATCGCCGGGCGGAAGCGCTATCCCCTGGTCCTCATGCTGGAGCCGCTCTTCCGCTGCAACCTGGCCTGTGCGGGCTGCGGCAAGATCCAGTATCCGCCCCACATCCTGAAGAAGGAACTCACGCCCGAGGAGTGCTTCCGCGCGGTGGAGGAATGTGGGACGCCGGTGGTGAGCATTCCGGGCGGCGAGCCGCTGATGCACACCCAGATCGAGAAGATCGTCGAGGGCCTGGTGGCGCGCCGCAAGTACGTCTATCTCTGCACCAACGCGCTGCTGCTCAAGGAGAAGCTCGACCGCTTCAGGCCCAGCAAGTACCTGACCTTCTCGGTGCACATGGACGGACAGCGCGAGCACCACGACTTCTCCGTGTGCCGCGAGGGCGGATACGACATCGCCGCCGAGGCCATCCGCGAAGCGCTGGCACGCGGCTTCCGCGTCACCACCAATACCACTCTCTTCGATGGCGCCGATCCCAACAGCGTGCGCGACTTCTTCGACGAGATGATGCAGCTGGGCGTCGAGGGCATGATGCTCTCTCCCGGCTACTCCTATGACAAGGCCCCCGACCAGAAGCACTTCCTGGGCCGGGCGCGCACCCGCAAGCTGTTCCGCGCCATCCTCTCCAATCGCAAGAAGAGCTGGCACTTCAACCAGTCGCCACTCTTCCTGGAGTTCCTGATGGGCGAGCGGCAATACGCCTGCTCCGCCTGGGGCATGCCTACCTACAACATCTTCGGCTGGCAGAAACCCTGCTACCTGCTGCAGGACGGCTACGCCGAGAGCTTCCAGGAACTGATGACGGCCACACCCTGGGAGCAGTACGGAACAGAATCGGGGAATCCGAAATGCGCCAACTGCATGGTGCACTGCGGGTATGAGACCTCGGCGGTGAATGACACCTTTGGCTCGCTGCGCGGATTCCTGCGCACGGTGCGGGCCACCATGCAGAGCGCTTACCCGGACGAGCGGGCGCTCGAGATGCTCCAGCAGCCGGTGCGGCCGGTGCACGCCTATAACCCGCTGGTGAAGATCGAGTCTCCCGCCGCGCAGGAGACGAGCGTCTAAAGGACGCCCAAGGACATACAAGTCATGTCACAGAACCTCAGGCCGACACACGACCCCGAAGCGCTCGAAGTCGCGCCGGGCACTCAACACGAGAACCTGGAAGGCTGGGTGCCGCCGCTGGCGGGTGAGGCAGAGTTGCGCGCCGTCCTGGACCAGGCCTTTGACTACCGCGGCGATGTCACCCTCACGCTCAAGGACGGCCGCAGGATCGAGGGCTACGTCTTCGACCGGCGGCATGGCACGGACCTGAAGAGTTCCCGCATCCGCGTCCTGCCCGCGGGCAGCGATGAGAAGCTCAGCATCACTTACGCGGAGATCGCCGCCCTATCCTTCAGCGGACGCGACACGGCCGCGGGCCGGAGCTGGGAAGCCTGGGTGCGCAAATACTGGGAGAAGCGCCGGGCAGGCGAAACCAACATCGGTATCGAGCCCGAGAAGCTTGACTGACCTCGACACGCTGGACGTATGAGAGCTTTTGTCACCGGCGCCACCGGCTTTGTGGGAAGCCACGTGGCCCGCGCCCTGGCCGGGCAGGGAGCCGAGCTGCGGTTGCTGGTGCGTCCCACCAGCCGCACCGAGAACATTGAGGGCCTTTCGGCCGAGCGGGTGACCGGAGACCTGGGGGATTCGGATTCACTGCGGCGCGCGATGTCGGGCTGCGAGCTGGTGTTTCACGTCGCTGCCGACTATCGCCTGTGGACTCGGGAGCCCGAGGCCATGTATCGCTCGAACGTCGAGGGCACGCGGGCCATCTTGAAAGCCGCACAGGAAGCCGGAGTCCGACGCGTGGTGTACACCTCGAGCGTGGCCACCATGGGCTTCACCGGGAACGGCCGTCCGGCGGATGAGGATTCCCCGGTCGCGCTCGGCGACATGATCGGTCACTACAAGCGCTCCAAGTTCCTGGCTGAGCAGGTGGTGCTGGAGGCGGCGCGCGCCGGGCAGAACGTGGTCCTGGTGAATCCGACGACGCCGGTGGGCGAGCAGGACATCAAACCCACGCCCACCGGGCGCATCGTGCTCGACTTTCTCAACCGGAAGTTTCCGGCCTACGTGGATACAGGGTTAAACCTGGTGGACGTGGCCGAGGTGGCTCGCGGACACATCGCGGCGGCGGAGAAGGCGCAGCCGGGCGAGCGCTACATCCTGGGAGGCGAGAACCTGACGCTGAAGCAGATCCTCGACAAGCTGGCCGCCCTGACCGGACTGCCCGCGCCCACGGTGAAGCTGCCGTATGCGGTGGCGCTCGTGAGCGGTGCTGTCGATACCTTCTTCACCGGGATGCTGCTCGGTCGCGAGCCGCGGGTCACGCTGGACGCGGTGCGCATGGGCCGCAAGAAGATGTTTGCTTCTTCCGCGAAAGCAGAGCGCGAACTGGGATGGAAGGTCGTCCCGGTGGAGGCCGCGCTCGGCCGCGCGGCAGAGTGGTTCCGAAATCATGGATACGTCACCGCGTAAAGTAGCCATCGTCGCCGCGCTGGAGCGGGAGGTCCGGCCGCTGGTGCGCGGCTGGCGGAGCTACCGCCTCCCCGCCGCCGACGGGCTGCACCGGCTGCGCTTCTTCGAGTCGGAGAGCGCGGTGGTGGTCTGCGGCGGCATCGGTCGCGAGGCAGCCACCGAGGCGACCCGCGCCGTCATCGAGCGCTACCGGCCGCAGGTGGTGGTCTCCGCAGGATTCGCGGGAGCGATAGTTCCGGAGCTGCGGGTGGCTTCGATCCTGAACCCGGCCAAGGTGATCGCGGCTTCGACCGGAACGGCTTTTGAGACCCGAGGCGTGGGCAGCGGGGTCCTTGTGACCGCGGCCGGCGTGGTTGGCCCGGAAGAGAAGCAGCGGCTGGCCGAGCGGTTTTCCGCCGAAGCCGTCGACATGGAGGCGGCGGCGGTGGCCCGCGCGGCCCAGGCGGAGGGCGTAGGGTTCCGCGCCCTGAAGGCGATTTCTGACGAGTTGGACTTTCCCGTGCCGCCGACCGAGGGGTTCATTGACGCCAGTGGAGAATTCGAGACGCTGAGGTTTGCTGTCTACGTGGCATTGCGGCCGTGGCTCTGGGCATCGGCGCGAACTTTTGGCCGCAACTGCTCTTTGGCCGCGGAAGCGCTGGCAAAGGCTCTCGCCAGCTTTGTCCGCGAAGCAGAGCAGGGGAGTGCGCCTGCATCTGCCAGGCAACCCGCGGATCCGATCCCCGCAGCCGGCGTGGCGACGAGAGGTTGAACGCGAAAATGTCGGTGGCTACAAAATCCGTCGCTCAGGGACAGGCACAGAAGCTGCCCGCCACCATGCAGGCCGCCGTCTATCGTGGCCAGGGCGAGGTTCGCCTGGAAACCGTGCCGGTCCCTCAAGTCGGGCCGGGCGAGCTGTTGATCGGCGTCCACACCTGCGGCATCTGCGGCACCGACCTGAAGAAGATCGCGACCGGCTCGCACTCCGCGCCCCGCATCTTCGGACACGAGATCGCGGGAGTCGTGGCTGCCGCCGGCGAAGGCGTGCGCGACTTCCAGCCTGGGGACCGGGTGATGGCTTTCCATCACATCCCCTGTGGCCAGTGCTATTACTGCCGAAACAAGGTCTTCGCCCAGTGCCCGGTCTATAAGAAGGTGGGATGCACGGCCGGCTTCGAGCCCTCCGGCGGAGGCTTCGCCGAGTACGTCCGGGTGATGGACTGGATCGTCCAGCCGCCGGGGCAGAAGAGCGGCGTGGTGAAGATCCCGGAGCAGATAACCTTTGAGCAGGCTGCCTTCATCGAACCTGTGAACACCTGCATGAAGGGTATCGAAAGCCTGCACCTAAAACCTGGGGAGACGGTCCTGGTCATGGGCCAGGGGCCCATCGGTATCTTGCTGGGAGTGCTGGCCTTGCGGGCCGGAACCCGGGTAGTCGCTTCCGATTTGCTCCCGCAGAGGCTTACAATAGCAGCTAGCTTTGGGATTCTCGGCTCGGGGAACGCTTCGCAGGCCGATTCTGTGGCCCGGGTGAAAGAAGCCACCGGAGGGCGGGGCGCGGACGCAGTCATACTGGCGGCCGCGGGGAACAGTTTGATCCGTCAGGCGCTGGAGGCAGCGCGACCCGGAGGGCGGGTGCTATTGTTCGCCCAGACGGTCCGCGGCGAGGTGGCATTGGATCCCGCAGCCGTATGCGTGGACGAGAAGACGCTGCTCGGTTCCTACAGCGCTTCGGTCGATTTGCAGGAGGAGTCGGTGCGATTTGTCTTCGGCCAGGAAATGGATCTGGTCCGGCTGATCACGCACCGCTTTCCGCTGGACAGGGCAGTCGAAGCTTTGGAACTGGCGGCGCATCCGCAGCCGGACTCGATGAAAGTGGTGGTGCAGCCGGGCAGCAGCTGGGAAGGACATTCGTAACGTGAACGGACAGATGACAGCGGCCGTCCTCTACGGCAAAGAGGACGTGAAGATCGAGAGGGTGCCGATCCCCCGGGTGGGGGAGGGCGAGGTCCTCATCAAGGTGCAGGTGGCGCTCACCTGCGGCACCGACCTCAAGGTGTATCTGCGCGGGTACCACGCCCGCATGATCGTCCCCCCGGCGCTCTTCGGCCACGAGTTGGCCGGCCTCATCGAGGAAGTGGGCCCCGGGGTCAAAGGATTCCGCAAGGGGATGCGGGTGGTGGCGCTGAACTCCGCCCCCTGCCAGATGTGCTTCTACTGCTCCAAGCACCAGGGCAACCTGTGTGAGGACCTGCTGTTCAACAACGGCGCCTACGCCGAATACATCAAGATTCCCAAACGCATCGTCGAGTGCAACATGCTGGCCATCCCGGAGAACGTGAGCTTCGAGGCGGCGGCCATGGTGGAGCCGCTGGCCTGCGTGCTGCGCGGCCTGCACGAGACCAACGTGGAGATCGGCGACACCGTGGCCATCATCGGTGGCGGTCCCGTGGGGCTGATGTTCGTGCAGGCGGCCAAGCTGACCGGCTGCAACGTGATCTCGGTGGTCAAGCACGATTCCCAGGCTTCTGCCGCCAAGCGCTTCGGCGCCGATGAAGTGGTGAGCATCAGCAAGGTCAAGGACGTGGTGCAAGCGGTCCGTGGCCGGACGCCGTCCGGCCGGGGCGCGGATGTGGTCGTCGAGGCCGTGGGCCGCCCCGAAGCCTGGCAGTGGTCCGTGGACATGGCGCGCAAGGGCGGCACCGTCAACTTCTTCGGCGGATGCGCCACCGGTACCAAGGTAGAACTCGACACCAACCGCCTGCATTACTCGGAAATCACCCTGAAGGCCACCTTCCACCACACCCCGCAGGTGGTGCGCAAGGCTTTTGCCCTGATTGCCGAGAAGAAGATCCGCAGCACCGATTACGTCACCGCGGAAGCGCCACTTTCCCGCCTGCAGCAGGTGCTGCACCATATGCTGCACCGCAACGGTGATATCAAGACCGCGATTATCCCGGGCCACTGACGCTTGCCGGCGCAGGAGCCGCACCATCACACCATGCCGTCCGCCGCCACCTCCGGGCTGGATTCGCTTTCGCCCTCGGCCTCCGCCGGCCGCCGCGGGTGGGACGCTCTCCCCGCTTCTTACGCCTTCCCCCGGCTGGCTCCTTCGCTGGCCGAGGCCCAGGCCTACTGCCGCACGCTGGCCCGCAGCCACTACGAGAATTTCTCCGTCGCCACCCACTTCCTGCCCGAACGGCTCCACCAGCATTTCTTTAGCGTCTATTCCTACTGCCGCATCTCGGACGATCTGGGCGATGAGGTGGGCAATCCCGAAGACGCGCTGCGGCTGCTCGATGAGTGGGAAGAAGACCTGCGGGCGTGTTACGACGGCGCGCCCCGCCATCCCGTGTTTGTCGCCCTGCGCGAGACGGTGCGCACCTGCGACATCCCGCAGCAGCCCTTCGCTGACCTGTTGAAGGCCTTCCGCCAGGACCAGTCGGTCTCGCGCTACCAGACTTTCGAGGACGTTCTCGGCTACTGCCGCTACTCCGCCAACCCGGTGGGCCGGCTCGTGCTCTACGTCTGCGGCTACCGGGATGAGGAGCGCCAGCAGCTCTCCGACGCCACCTGCACCGCGCTCCAGCTCGCCAACTTCTGGCAGGACGTTACCGTGGACTACGGCAAGGGACGCATCTATCTGCCGCTCGAAGACCTGCGCCGCTTCGGCGTGTCGGAAGACGACATCGCCGCCCGCCGCGCTACCCCGGCCTTCCTCGACTTGATGCGCTTTGAAGTCGGGCGCGCGCGCCAGTGGTTCGCCGAGGGCCTGCCGTTGACGGGGAAGGTGGATCGCGAACTGGCTCTGGACATCGAGCTCTTCACCCGTGGCGGCCAGGAGATCCTGAACGCCATCGAGCGCCAGGGCTACGACGTGCTGCGCCGGCGCCCGGTGATCTCCAAGCCGCGCAAGCTTTGGCTGGTGGCCCGCGCCTTCCTGGGGAAGCTGGGATGAGCGGCGCCGGCGCACAGCTCGCGCACGCCCACGCCGTGTGCCGCGGCGTGACCCGCCGCGCCGCGCGCAACTTCTACTACGCCTTCCTGGTGCTGCCGCGGGAGAAGCGAGACGCTCTGTGCGCGGTGTACGCCTTCATGCGCCACTGCGACGACCTGTGCGACGAGCCGGGAGTTCCCCTGTCCGAGCGCCGCGCCCGCCTGGAAGCCTGGCGCGAGACCATTCAGCAGGTGCTCGCCGGCCAAGCCACGGACGATCCCGTGCTCTTTGCCCTCGCCGACGCGCAGAAGCGCTTCAGCATCTCTCCCGAGCTGTTCGACAAGCTGGTGCAGGGCACGGCCATGGACCTGCCGCCCCAGGACGCCGCGGCGGGGGCGGTCCTGACCTTCGCCGATTTCGACGAGCTCCACCGCTATTGCTACCACGTGGCTTCGGTGGTGGGACTGGTGACCATCCGCATCTTCGGCTATCGCGACCCGGCGGCCGAGCCCTTGGCCGAGAAGTGCGGCATCGCCTTCCAGCTCACCAACATCATCCGCGACGTCAAGGAAGACGCCGGCCTGGGGCGCATCTACCTGCCCGAGGAAGACCTGGCTCTGTTCGGACGCTCCCCGGAGGATCTCGCGCCCGGCGCCCTGCGCAACGGTTTCGATCCCGCGAAGTTCCGTCCGGTGCTCGAGTTCGAAACCGGGCGCGCGCGCGAGTTCTACCGCGCCGCCGACCAGCTGCTGCCCCTGCTCGACCACGACAGCCAGCCCGCCTTCTGGGTGCTGGTGGAGATCTATCGCCGCCTGCTGGAGAAGATCGCCGAGCGGGGTTACAACGTCTTCGGCGAAAAGATCCGCATGACCATGCCGCAGAAGCTCGCCATCCTCTCTCGGGGATTCCTGCGCCGCCTCTACGCATGAGCCCGCTGGCCGCAGACGCTCCCTCGGTGGCGGTGGTGGGCGGAGGATTGGCCGGACTGGCCGCGGGATGCGCCCTAGCCGGTGCCGGCTTTCGCGTCACGTTGCTCGAACGGCGCCCCTACCTCGGCGGACGCGCCTCCTCCTACGAACATCCCGGGACGGGCGAGGTGGTGGACAACTGCCAGCACGTCCTGCTCGGCTGCTGCACCAACCTGGTGGATTTCTACCGTCGCATCGGCGTGGAAGAGAAAATCCGCTGGTTCGATCGCTTGACCTTCGTCGAGCCCGGAGGGCGCCAGTCGGTGATCTCGCCCTCCTGGCTGCCCGCGCCCTTCCACAGCGCGCCCTCGTTCCTGCGCGCGGATTCGCTCTCCTTTGCGGACAAGCGGGCCATCGCGCGCGGCATGCTGGCCATCACCGTGACTTTGCCGAAAGAAACGGAAGAGAACTTTCTCGCCTGGCTGCGCCGCCACGGGCAGACCGAGCGCGCCATCGAGCGCTTCTGGAAGGTGGTGCTGGTGAGCGCGCTCAACGAAGACCTCGACCGCATGTCCGTCCACTATGCGGCGCAGGTTTTCCGCGAGTCGTTCCTGAAGTCGCCGGAGGCGGGACGCATGGGCATTCCCACCGTCCCGTTGACCGAGCTTTACAGCGCCGGCGCCGATTACATCCGCGCTCGCGGCGGCGAGGTGGCACTGCGCGCGCCGGTGGAATCCTTCCAGCCGGAGCCGGGCCAGGTCCGCCTCTGCCTTGCGGGAAGGGAAGTCCGGAGCGACTTCGCAGTTCTCGCCGTGCCCTTCGACGCGCTCGCCCGCCTGCTCCCTGACGCTGGGGATACGCAGCCCTTGCGCCAGCAGCTCGCGCGTTTCGAGACCTCGCCCATCACCGGCATCCACCTCTGGTTCGACCGCCAGATCACCGACCTCGAGCACGCCGTGCTGCTCGACCGCACCATCCAGTGGATGTTCCATAAGTCAGAGCTGGTGCAGCGTGCTGATTCAAACCAGGGCGGGAGCTACGTGGAGCTGGTGGTCAGCTCCTCGAAGGCGCTGGTGGAGAAGCCGAAGAATGAGATCGAAGAAATGGCGCTACGCGAACTGCGCGAATTCTTCCCCGGCGCGGCTGAGGCCAAGCTCATTAAGTCCACGGTCATCAAGGAGGTGCACGCCACCTACTCGGCCCTGCCGCGTTCCGACGATTACCGTCCGGGCACGGCGACGGCCTGGCCCAGCGTCTTCCTGGCAGGCGACTGGACCGCCACCGGCTGGCCGGCAACCATGGAGGGCGCGGTGCGTAGCGGCTATCAGGCGGCTGAGGCTCTGGCGCGCAGCGCCGGCCGGCAAGAAAAGTTCCTGCTCCCGGACCTGGCGGCGACAGGCTTCATGCGCTTGTTCAGGCATGGCTCCGGCAGTCGGAGCTAGAAGAACTTAAGCTCCGCTTCGTTTATTAGGTAATCATCGAACAAGCTGGAATACTGGGGTGCCGCAAAGCGGTTTTTTAGGTCCCCCACTGTTCGATTGTGAGGACGCGCGCCTTCCCCAGCCGGGACCGGGTTAGCTCGACCTCGCTGTCCACGCCCGCCCGCACCCGCTCCTGCTCGATCTGCTCCACCTTGAAGCGGAAGAGGGCTGGCGCCGAGCCCTCGATGCTCAGCGGGAAGCCCCAGGTGGTCGCCAGCCCCGAGCCGAGTGCCATCTGGGGATAGAACAGGCTACGGGCCTCCTGATAGGACTGCTGCGCCCGCGTCTGGTCGGCGGCGGCGATGACCATGCCTCCGCTGTGCTGCACCGCCAGCTCGATGGCCCGGCGGAAGGGAAGCGGCTCCGCCGGGGCCGCTGGGGCGGCGGCCAAAACGAGAGTGAGCATCAGAAGTCTGGAAACGCAACCTGCGCGCGCGCGACGATCCATGGTTTCACCTTGGAAAAAAGGAAAGATGTGCAATCTAACGGACGCCGCCCCTGGTTTGCAACCCGGGCGGGCGAAGCGGCGTCAGTTCTGCTGTTCCTGGATGTGCTTCAGGGCTTTCTGGGCCTGCTTGTAGTCTCTGGCCAGGGAGAGCGCGGCGCGATACTCGCGCTCCGCGCCGGCGTTGTCGCCTTGCTTCTCCAGCGCTTGGCCCAGCAGGTAGTGGGCCTGGAACGAGGGAGCGCCGTTGGTGGAAACGGGAGAAGAAAGAGCCTTGCGCGCCAGCACCGCGGCGCCGGGGAGGTTGCGTCCGGCGCGCAGCAGCAGGGCCGCGGCCTGCACCAGGATGGCTGGGTCCTTCTGCTTGTCGGCGGCCACCGCCTTGTTGGTGGCGTCCTCCATGTCATTGAGGCGATCACGGCGGCGGTAGAACGCGGCCAGGTCCAGCCAGTAGCCGGCGGGCTCGTTGCTCGCGGCGATGGCCGCCCACAGCTCGCGCTCGGCGGTGTCGTAGTCCTTGCCGTCCTCCGCCACGCGCGCCCGCACCATGTGGGCCGCGGCCTTGTCGCGGGAGGCGATCTCCTCCGCCTGGGCCTGGGCCTTGTCCTTGCCTCCGCCCAGGAAGCTGGGGGCTTCCAGGTAATATTCCGCCAGGTCGGCGCGTGCGGGCACGTTGGCGGCGTTCAATTCCACGGCGCGCTCGAACTCCAACTTGCACTTCCGGGCCCAGCCGATGGCCTTGAAGAAGATGGAATGCTCCGCCTTGCGTCCGTAGGCGCGGCCCAGCCACAGGTGATAGTCGCTGTTGTCGGGCTCGAGGGCTACGGCCTGCTCCGCCGGGGGGACTGCCTTGTCCCAGGACTCGATCATGAGATAGGCGCGCGACAACAGGTGGTGGGCCTCGGCGTCGTTGGGATTTTTCTGGATGCGCGCCTGCAATTGGGCGATAGCATCGTCCACGCGGCCCTGGTTGAGCAGGTCCTGTGCCGGCATGGGAAGAGCTACCTTCGAACTGGCGGGCAGGGCGGCAAGCATCACCACCAGCGCCACGATGAGCACGCGGAGTCTCATCGGCGCACCACCCGAACCGGCATGCCGTCGCGCAGGGTCTCGGCCCCGTCGCTGCCCAGCGCGACCTGCGCCTGCTCCTTCAGCCCCCGTGTGATCTCGATGCGCGTCAGGTTGGAGACCGAGGTCTCCACCTCGCGCCGCTTCAGCTCGCCCTCCACGATCTCAAAGACGTAGCGCTTGCCGACTTCGTCGCGCACCGCTTCCCGGGGGATGGTGAGCGCGTTCTCGTGGCGGGCGGTGATCACCAGCACGCTGACGTTCACGTTGGGCAGAAGCTTCATGTCGGAGTTCGCCACCTCGCAGGTCAGCTCGCCCACGGTGCGGGTGCCGCGCAGGGTGACAGTAGTGGGGACGCGGGTCAGCGTGCCCTCCCAGCTGCGTCCGGGGAGCGCGTCCCAGGTCACGGTGACCTTCTGCCCCTTGGCCAGACGGCCGATCTCGGGTTCGTCCACGAAGGCGAGCAACTGAATGGTGGCCAGGTCGGCCACCTGCACCAGCAGGTCGCCGGGATTCACGTACTGGCCTTCGCGCACCGGCAGGGAATAGACCATGCCATCGCGTTCAGCGCGCACGTTGGCATCGCGCAAGAGCGCCGCGGCGGCGGCGTAGGTGGCGCTGCCTT
>DASYVL010000138.1 GCA_035937135.1 Terriglobales bacterium | reverse complement strand
GCTCGAAAAAGTTGGCCATGACCCTCGACGACTCAGGGCAGCATATCCCGCAATCGCCGCCCGCACAATTGCGGGATGAGTAAACGGTGCAGCACTCGGCAACCCGCCATCCGTACTCAGCCCGGCCGAGGTTTACTGAATGCGGATGGCTGAATGCTGAGTGCTTCTTTACAATCGGTGCGATGCTGGAAGCAGCGATTGGCGGGGTAGTGGCGCTGGGAGGCGCAGCGGGTGCCGTCTCCTACGGCGCGGTCAGCCCGAGCTCGCAGCTCTTCGGCAAGACCTTCGTCGCCGCCGGCGCAGGCTCGCGGCAACTTGCCCTCACCTTCGACGACGGCCCCAACGACCCGCACACCCTGCGCCTGCTCGAGGTGCTGGCCAAGCACGGGGTGAAGGCCACCTTCTTCATGATTGGGCGCTTCGTCCGCGAACGCCCGGAGATCGCGCGCGCCGTCGCCCAGGCGGGACACGTCATCGGCAACCACACCTACACGCACTCCAACCTGTTCTTCGCCTCCGGAGCGCAGCTCGCCCGGGAACTTGACACCTGCGAGCGTGCGCTCACGGACGCGGTGGGCGAGCACTCGAAGCTATTTCGCCCGCCCTGGGGCCTCCGCCGTCCGGGGACGCTGCGAGCCGCCGCCAGGCGCGGCCTGACCACGGTGATGTGGAGCGTCCCGGGCAACGATTGGAAGCTTCCCACGCCGGAGGCTATCGAGGGGCGAGTGGCGCGCCATGTCCGCGGCGGCGACGTCATCCTGCTGCACGACGGCGGCCACTGGCACATGGGCGTGGATCGCGCGCCGACTGTCGCGGCCACCGAGCAGCTGATCTCACGTTACCAGGCGGACGGTTTCCGCTTTATCACGATACCGGAGCTGATGCAGGAATCAGCTAACCGCGGAGGCGCGGAGGCGCAGAGGTAGCTCTATTTTTCTCCGTGGCTCCGTGTCTCAGTGGTGAAAGGTTTGGAAGGCCTTCCTCGCCGCGTCGACCGTCTCGCGCACATCCTCTTCCGAATGCGCGGCGCTTAGGAAGCAGCACTCGAATTGCGACGGTGGCAGGTAGATGCCTCCCGCCATCATGGCCCGGTGGAATTTCCCGAACATCTTGGTGTCTGACTTCGCCGCCGAGCCCCAGTCGGTCACCGGCGAATCGGTGAAGAACCAGGTGAACAGAGACCCGACGCGGTTGGCGGTCACGGCCACGCCAACATCCTTCGCCGCGCTCAAGACCATCTCGACTAAAGACGCGGCGCGGCGCTCCAGCTGTCCGTAGATCTCGCGGTGGTCGCGCAGATGCTTGAGCGTTGCAAGGCCGGCGGCCATGGCCAGCGGATTCCCCGATAACGTGCCCGCCTGATAGACCGGCCCCAGCGGCGCGACCTGGTCCATGATCTCGGCCGGGCCGCCGTAGGCGCCCACCGGCAGGCCGCCGCCGATGATCTTGCCCAGCGTGGTCAGGTCGGGACGCGTGCCGTAGAGCTCTTGCGCGCCGCCGTAGGCCACGCGGAAGCCGGTGATGACCTCATCGAAAATCAGCAGCGCGCCTTCGCGCGAGGTCAGGTAGCGCAGCGCATCCAGATATTCGGGCGCCGGCAGAACGCATCCCATGTTGCCCACCACCGGCTCCACGATCACGCACGCGATCTCGCCGCGGAATTCGCGGAAGGCCTTCTCCACCGCCTTCGGATCGTTGAACGGCAGCGCCAGCGTGAGCTGCGCGAACTCCTCGGGCACGCCGGCGGAGCCGGGGATGCCGAGCGTGGCCACGCCCGAGCCGGCTTTCACCAGCAGGGAATCGGCGTGGCCGTGGTAGCAGCCCTCGAACTTCACGATGTACTTGCGTCCGGTGAAGGCGCGCGCGAGGCGTATGGCGGACATCACCGCCTCCGTCCCGGAGCTGACGAAGCGGACTTTCTCGATCGCGGGAAAGGCTTCGAGCACGGCCTCGGCCAGATCGACTTCCGCGGGAGTGGAAGCGCCGAAGCTGGAGCCGCGGCGCGCGGCCTCTTCGATCGCGGCCACCACCTCGGGATGCGCGTGTCCGAGGATGAGCGGCCCCCAGGAGCCGAGGTAGTCGAGATACCGGTTGCCATCGGCGTCCCAGACATGCGCGCCACTTCCTTTGACGATGAACGGAGGCTCGCCTCCCACTGCCTGGAAGGCGCGCACCGGCGAATTCACGCCGCCGGGAAGGACGCGCTCGGCGCGCTGCTGCAGCTTGCGGGAGATTTCGGTCTTGCGGGGCAAGGCAAGAAATGTACCACGGAGACACGCGGGCGAGTCGCCCGCATCCACACAGTCTGAAATGGATTCCGCGGGCGGATCCCCGCTTCCACACAGACCCGGCCAGGCTGTTAGAATCAAAATGGAATGATTCTGCCGTTCGTCCGCGATCTGTTCGCGGACCTGGAGAAGACGGCCGCTTTTGCGCGCGCGGTATCCCACCTGAAAACCGGCGCGGGGCGGATTGGTGTCTCTGGACTCACCCCCACAGCCAAATCCATGTACCTGGCGCTGCTCTATCGGGCGGCGGCGCGGCCGCTGGTCGTCATCGTGGCTGACAATCGCGCGGCGGAAGAGTTGCTGCCGGTGCTGGAATCCTTCTGCGAGCTGACGGGCGCCGCTTCGCCGCAGTCGGTGGTCAGCCTTCCGGCGTATGACGTGCTCCCGTTCGAAAATCTCTCCCCGCATCCGGAGATTCAGGAAGAGCGGGCCACGGCATTGTGGAAGATCGTGACCGGGGCGGCGGCGATCGTAGTAGCGCCGGTGGCGGCGACGGCCATGCGCCTGCGCGATGGGCAGTTCTATGCCGATCTGGCGCGGGTGGTGCGCCGGGCGGAAACCATCGACGTCGAGGCGCTGCTGGAGCATCTCCAGCGTGTGGGCTATGCGCCCGCGGATGTAGTCGAGATGCCCGGGCAGTACGCGCTGCGCGGCGGACTGCTCGACGTCTATTCGCCGGAGGCCGAGCGCCCCATTCGCGTCGAGTTCTTCGGCGACGAGGTGGAGTCGCTGCGCAAGTTCGATCCCGGGACGCAACGCTCTTCCAACCCTGCCGACGAAGTCGTGCTCCTGCCGCTGACCGAGACGCCGGTGAGCGACGAGATCCTGACCGCCATCCACCGCCGGCTCTCTGCCGGGCGCGTCGCCGGGCGCGAACACATCGTCGAGCAGGCCGTGGCCGCGGGCGGAGTCTCCGTCTTCCCCGGCTGGGAGCTGCTGGCGCCTGTGACGGCGGGCTCGGGCTCACTCTTCGACCTCATCCCCGAGGCCGCGGTGATGGTGGCGGAGAGCGCGGCGGTCGAGCGAGAACTCGAGCATTTCTCAGCGCGAGTCGAAGAGGCGCACGAGCGCAGCGGGATGGGGAATCTGGTCCGGCCCGCGGAGCTTTTTCTCTCCGCCGAGGAATGGCGTGCGCAGATCGAGCGCCGGCCGGGCGCAGCGCTCGAGCATCTGGCGCTTACCGAAGATGACGGCGAGGGCGAGCAGGTGGAATTCGCCTCCCGGCCGACCTCGCGTTTTCACGGCTCAGTGGCCGCCATGGCCGAGGAGGTAAAGCGGCTGCGCGGCGAGGGCCAGCGCGTCCTGGTGGCCGCGGCCAACCTGGGCGAGGTCGAGCGCCTGGCCGACATCTTCACCGAGTACAGCGTCCCTTTCCGTTTGGGCAATCGCGCGCGGACTTCGAGCGGCGAGACCTACCTCAACGAGACCGCCTACTTCGCTGAAGACGTCGAAACCACCACGCTGGTCCGCGCATTCGTTCCGGACGGGGTGGCGCTCCCCGAAGCCGGACTGGTCGTCTTCGGGACGCGCGACCTGTTCGATGAATCGGCCGCAGTGGCCTCGCGGCCGCTCAGACAGAAGTCCAAGGTCGGAGCCTTTCTCTCCGACTTCCGCGACCTGGCCGTCGGCGACTACGTCGTCCACGTGGACCATGGCATCGGGCAGTACGCCGGGCTGAAGGAGATCCGCCAGGACGAGGTCAGCACCGAGTTCATGCTGCTGATGTACGCCGAGGAGGCAAAGCTCTACGTCCCGCTGACCCGCCTCGACCTGGTGCAGAAGTACCGCTCCGCCGAAGGCGCCAAGCCCACCCTCGCCCACCTGGGATCGGGCGCCTGGGCCAAGACCAAGGCGCGGGTCAAGAAGGCGGTGGCGGAGATGGCCGATGACCTGCTCAAGCTCTACGCCGAGCGCAAGGCGGTGGAGGGCCACGCCTTCCCCGTGGACACCGCGTGGCAGCGCGAGTTTGAGGACGCCTTCGAGCACTCGGAGACGCCGGACCAGGAGCAGGCGGTCGCCGACGTCAAGCGTGACATGGAGACCCGCATGCCCATGGACCGGCTGCTCTGCGGCGACGTCGGCTATGGGAAAACCGAAGTCGCCATGCGCGCCGCCTTCAAGGCGGTGGGCGACAACAAACAGGTGGCGGTACTCGCGCCCACCACCGTGCTCGTCTTCCAGCACTACGAGACCTTCCGCCAGCGCTTTGCCGCGTTTCCCATCACGGTGGAGATGCTCAGCCGCTTCCGCAGCCCGCGCCGGCAGAAGGAGATCCTCGCCAAAGTCGAAGCCGGCAAAGTGGACGTCCTCATCGGCACGCACCGGCTGCTCTCCAAAGACGTGCGCTTCGCCGACCTTGGCCTGCTGGTGGTGGATGAGGAGCAGCGCTTCGGCGTCCGCGACAAGGAGCGGCTGAAGCAGTTCAAGAAAGAAGTTGACGTGCTCACGCTTTCGGCCACGCCCATCCCACGCACGCTGCACATGTCGCTGGTGGGGTTGCGCGACATGAGCGTGATCGAGACTCCGCCCAAAGACCGCATCGCCATCCAGACCGTGGTCGCGCCTTTTGGCGAGAAGCTGGTGCAGAGCGCCATCCAGCACGAGCTCGAGCGCCAGGGACAGGTGTACTTCCTGCACAACCGGGTGGAGACCATCCACGAGATCGCCGCCAAGATCCAGGAATTGGCGCCCCAGGCGCGCGTAGTGGTCGGGCACGGCCAGATGCCGGAGAGCCAACTGGAAAAGGTGATGCTCAAGTTCATGCGCCACGAGTCCGACGTGCTGGTGGCCACCACCATCGTCGAGAACGGCCTCGACATCCCGCTGTGCAACACCATCCTCATCAACCGCGCCGACCGCCTCGGACTTTCCGAGCTCTACCAGCTGCGCGGGCGCGTAGGCCGCTCCAGCCGACGCGCCTATGCGTACCTGCTGGTCCCGCCGGAGCAGGAGCTTTCCCCGCTGGCGCGGCGGCGGCTGGCGGCGCTCAAGGAGTTCTCGGATCTCGGCGCGGGATTCAAGCTGGCGGCTTTGGACCTCGAGCTGCGCGGCGCCGGCACGCTGCTCGGCGGACAGCAGAGCGGGCACGCGGACGCAGTCGGCTTCGAGTTGTACACCTCGATGCTTGAGCGCAGTGTGCGCGAGCTCAAGGGCGAAGCCGCGCCGGAGCAAGTCGAGACCCAGCTCAACCTCGGTCTCAACGTGCGCATCCCCGAGGAATACGTCGCTGAAGAGAACCAGCGGCTGCGCATGTACAAGCGGGTGGCCGCGGTGGAGAGCGAAGAGCAACTGGCCGACGTCCGCCAGGAGTTGGAGGACCGCTACGGAGCGCCGCCCCCGCCGGTGCAGCATCTGCTCCAGTACGCTACGCTGCGGCTGGTGTGCCGGCGGCTGGGCGTCGCCGCCATCGAGCGCCGCCGCGATTCCGTGCAACTGCGGTTCATCGAGAATGCCGCCATCGAGCCCGAAAAGCTGGCCCGCCTCGTCGCCGGCGAGCCGGGAGCGCAGTTCACCCCCGCCGGGGTCCTGAGGCTTTCTTTGAAGAGCACGCAGCCGGAGGAAGTGCTGGCCCGTCTAAGGTCTTTGCTGGAAGAGCTGGGTGCTGCTTCGGTTGTGTAGAGACGCAGCATGCCGCGTCTCCACGCTCGCCCGGCGAGCCCCACCGGAGCCGTACGCCGTGATAGCCTAATCAATTCGACGGAACTCGAGGAGGTCCTTTGAGACTGACGATTGCGGTTCTGATGCTGTTTCTGGGTGTGGCCATGGCGCACGACACTTCCACGGCGGGGAAAGTGGACGCGAAGCACATGAAGGCGTGGGAGCAACTCGGCGACGAATTCCTCGACCAGCTCTATTCCTTCCACCCGACGGGCGCCACCGCCGACGGCCTGCACCAGCACGACGCCGAGCTTGAGGACTACTCCAAGGCCGGCGTGGACGCCGAGATCGCCGCGCTGAAACAGAGGCTCGCCCAGGCGGAAAAATTCAGCGAGCAGGGCCTGGACGCCGAGGCGCAGATCGACCGCCGCCTGATGCTCGGCTACCTCAACAACCGGCTGCTCACGCTCGAAGCCATCCGCGGCTGGGAAAAGGACCCGGACAACTATCAGAGCGGCATCACCAACAGCGTCTTCGTCATCATGGCGCGCAACTACGCGCCGCAAGAGGAGCGGCTGAAGTCGGTGATCGCGCGCGAGCGCAAGATGCGGGCGGTGTTCGCGGCCGCACGCGCCAATCTGAAGAATCCCCCGCGCATCTACACCGAGATCGCGCTGCAACAGACCCCGGGGCTCATCTCCTTCTTCGAGCACGACGTGCCTCTGGCCTTCGATAAGGTGAAGGACGAAAAACTGCTGGCGGAGTTCAAGTCCTCCAACGCCGCCGTCATCGCCGCCCTCGGTGATTATCAGAAGTGGATGAAGGAAGACCTGCTGCCGAGCTCGACCGGCGACTTCCGCATCGGCCCCGAGAACTATCAGAAGAAGCTGCTCTACCAGGAGGGCGTGGACATCCCGCTCGACCGGCTGCTGGAGATCGGCATGGCCAACCTGCGCGCCAATCAGGAGTGGTTCCGCAAGACCGCCGCGGAAATCGATCCCAAGGGCGACCCGCAGGAGATCCTGAAGCAGATGCAGCACGACCACCCAGCGCCCGACAAGCTCTTGCAGGCCTATGGCGACCTGCTCGATGGCCTGCGCGACTTCATCATCAAGAACAAGATCATGACCGTGCCCTCGCAGCAGAAGCCGGCCATGGAGGAAACTCCGCCCTTCGCGCGGGCTACCACCTTCGCCTCCATGGATACGCCGGGCGCCTTCGAGACCAAAGCCACGGAAGCGTTTTTTAACGTGACGCTGCCAGAGGCAAGCTGGTCGAAGGAGGAAGTCGAAGGCCACATGGCCGGCAACAGCCGCCCCGTGATGCTGGCGGTGGCCATTCACGAGGTATGGCCGGGCCACTTCATGCAGTACTTGTGGATGCCGCTGTTTCCCACCAAGCTGCGCAAAGTGCTGGGCTCGAACACCAGCACAGAAGGCTGGGCGCACTACACCGAGCAGATGATGCTCGACCAGCACGTCGCCCACGACGATCCCAAGATGCGCCTGGGCCAACTCCAGGACGCGCTGCTGCGCAACGCCCGCTACATCGTCGGCATCAAGATGCACACCGGCGATATGACCTACGACCAGGCGGTGGACTTCTTTGTCAAAGAGGGCTACCAAACCAAGAGCATCGCCGAGCGCGAGACCAAGCGCGGCACCGGAGACCCGACGTACCTCGTCTATACCCTGGGCAAGCTGCAGATCATGAAGCTGCGCGAGGACTACAAGAAGAAGATGGGCGACAAGTTCACCCTGCAGGGCTTCCATGACAGCTTCATGAAGCACGGGCTCATCCCCATCCGCGAAGTGCGCAAGCTCATGCTGGGCGAGGACTCGCCCACACTGTGACCATGACCAGAGTTCGAAAAGCTGTCTTCCCCGCCGCCGGTTTGGGGACGCGCTTCCTGCCCGCCACCAAGGCGCAGCCCAAGGAGATGCTGCCCCTGGTGGACAAACCCATCATCCAGTACGGCGTAGAGGAAGCGCTGGCCGCCGGCTGCGACCAGATCATCATGGTCACTGGCCGCGGCAAGAGCGCCATCGAGGATTACTTCGACCACAGCTACGAGCTGGAGCACATGCTCGAACACCGCGGCCAGACCGAGCTGCTGGGCATCGTGCGCCAGATCTCGGATATGATCCACGTCGCCTACGTGCGCCAGAAAGAAGCCCTCGGCCTGGGCCACGCGGTGCTCATGGCGCGCGAGATGGTGGGCGACGAGCCCTTCGCCGTCCTGCTCGCCGACGATGTCATCGACGCTGAGGTTCCCGTTCTGAAGCAGATGATGGCGGTCTTCGAGGAGACGCATTGCTCAGTCATCGCCACGCAGGTGGTCGAGGGCCCCGGAATCTCCGCCTACGGTGTCATCGAGGCCAAGCCGGTAAATGGGCGCTTTGCCGGGAAGCTGCACGAGATCACCAACCTGGTGGAAAAACCCAAGCCGGAGGATGCGCCGTCGAAGCTGGCGGTCATCGGGCGCTACATCCTGACTCCGAAGATCTTCTCCGTGCTCGACCGCACGCCGCTCAGCGCTGGCGGCGAACTGCAACTCACCGACGGCCTCAAGCTGCTGCTCCAGGAAGAGAAAGTCTACGGCTTCACCTTCGAGGGCAAGCGGCACGATACCGGCGACAAGCTGGGCTTCCTCAAGGCCACCATCGAGTTCGCGCTCAAACGCCCGGACCTGGGCGAGGGGCTGCGCGAGTACCTCAAGTCACTGAAGCTCTAAGGATGGAGCGCAGGGCCGCGCGCTGGCACATTTCCCATCAGAACCAGGTCCGCGCCTTGTAGTCGCGATACTGCTGCCCGAAATGCGCCTCCAGTACGCGCTCCTCGGCGCGTGCGCGCACAATCTGCAGCGGAATGACCACTAGGAACACCAGCAGCGCGGGGAGCACGTTGAGATAGAGAAACAAGCCCGCAATGGCCACGGCCCCGAAGACGTAGACGGGATGGCGGACGCGGCGATAGAGTCCGCCGGTCACCAGTTCCCGGGCTTGCGGCGTGAGCGAGAACGAATTGCCGAGCCGGAGACGCGCGATGGTCAGCAGCAGCAGGCCCGCCGCCGCCAACCCCAGCCCCAGAAACTGCCACCACTCCCAGGGATGCTGCCCGCGTGCGTAGACAATCATGACGATCGGTATCGTGATCGCGGGGGCGAGGGTGACAAAAAGTGCGCTACGATTCACGGGCGCGCGAGGCTTTCAGCTTCGCCGACTTCTCTTCCACGTCCTGGGCCAGCTTCTCTTTGTGCGAAGCCAGCTTGGCGGCGAGCGATTTGTCGCTGGCTGCGAGTATCTGTGCTGCCAGCACGCCGGCGTTGTAGGCGCCGGCCTTGCCAATAGCCACCGTGGCCACGGGGATGCCGGCGGGCATCTGCACCGTCGCCAATAGCGCATCCAAGCCTTGCAGCGCAGACGACGGGATGGGGACGCCGATGACGGGCAGCGTGCTCTCCGCCGCGCAGACGCCGGCCAGATGCGCGGCCCCGCCCGCGCCGGCGATGATGATCTTGACGCCGCGCTCGGCGGCATTTCGCGCGAACTCCGCCGTCTTGCGCGGCGCGCGGTGCGCTGAGGTCACGTCCATCTCGTAGGCGATGCCGAACTCTTCCAGCGCCTTCGCCGCCTCGCGCATGACCTCCAGGTCGGAGTCGCTGCCCATCACGATGGAAACCACCGGTTTCTCTGCCATGCCTTCCTCTTTGCCTTCGTGTTCCTTCGGGTCCTTTGTGGTTGGCTTTGTCTCTGAACTAAACCTACTGTGCCGCTGGTTTCAGCGCCCTTGCCGCGATGTCCTTGCGATAGTGCATGCCTTCAAAGCGGATCATTTCCGCCGCGGAATACGCGCGCCCCACAGCGGTTTCCAGGTCGGCGCCGCGGGCGCTCACGCCCAGCACCCGGCCTCCCGCGGTGTAGAAGGCTCCATCGCGCCGGCTGGTTCCAGCGTGAAAGACCTTCACGCCCTCCACTTTTGCGGCCTCTTCCAGTCCCGTGATCTTTTTCCCGGACTCGTAGCTGTCGGGATAGCCGCCGGCGGCCACCACCACGCAAACGGAGGCCTCCCCCGACCATTTGAAGTCGCCATCGCTCACCCGGCCCTCGATGGCGGCTTCGAGCGCGTCCACCAGGTCGCTGTCCAGGCGCATGAGGATGGCCTGGGTCTCCGGGTCGCCGAAGCGGCAGTTGAACTCCAGCACCATGGGTCCGCGGGCGGTCATCATCAGGCCGCAATAAAGGATGCCGCGGTATTCGGCGTCCTCGGCGCGCATGCCGGCGATCACCGGGCGGGCCACGTGGGTGAGCAGCCACTCGCGCATCTGCGGATCGAGCAGCGCGTCGGTGGAATAGGCGCCCATGCCCCCGGTGTTGGCGCCGGTATCGTCATCGCCCACGCGCTTGTGGTCCTGCGACGCGGCCAGCGCGGCCACGCGCTCCCCGTCGCTCATCACCAGGAAGGAAAGCTCTTCGCCCTCCAGAAACTCTTCCAGCACGACCTTCGCGCCCGCCTCGCCCAGCAGCTTGCCGCTCAGCATCTCGGCGGCCACCGTTGCTGTCTCTTCCTTCGTCTGGGCGATCACCACGCCCTTGCCCGCGGCCAAACCGTCGGCCTTCACCACGATAGGCGGATGAAAGTGCGCCAGCGCGTCCTTCACCTCGTCCGCAGAGGCGCAGATGGCGTAGTGCGGCGTGGGGACCTGGTAGCGCTGCATGAACTCTTTGGCGAAGCTCTTGCTGGATTCCAGCCGGGCGGCAGCCTGGGTCGGCCCGAAGACGGGCAGGCCGCGGCGCGCGAATTCGTCGGCCACGCCCAGGGTCAGCGGCAGCTCCGGCCCCACCACGGTCAGGTCGGGACGCAGCCGCGTGGCCAGCTCCACCATGGCGTCCAGGTTCCGGACGTCCACCGGGGCGCACTCGGCCTCTTCGCAGATGCCGCCGTTGCCGGGGGCGCACAGGACTTCAGTGACGCGCGGAGACTGGCGCAGCTTCCAAACGAGCGCATGCTCGCGGCCTCCGCCACCAATCACCAGTACCTTCATTCAGCTCCCTCGCAACCCATGGACGGAAGACAAAACGCAGAAGACTCAGGGTAGGGGCGGGGAAAGGCAAAGTCAAACCTTGCAGGCGGTCGCAGGGCGCCGATTTCTGGGTTAAGCGAGGTTAACTAAAAGTATAATGAATGTTCCGTTTCCTCTGGCGGCGAAGTCCGCACCCACATGCCAAGATCCCTCATCACCGTCTCGAAAGAGGATTATCTCAAGGCCATCCTGGAAGCGGAGGGCGAGGGCCGCAGCGTGATCTCGGCCACGCTGGCGCACTGGCTTTCGGTCTCGCCCCCGGCGGTGACCATGGCCCTGCGCCGGCTGAAAAAGGACGGCCTGGTGCGCGTGGACAAGGACGGCCGCGTGCACCTGACCGCCGCCGGGCGCCAGATCGCCGGGCGGACCGCCATCCGCCACCACCTCATCGAGCGCATGCTCGCCGAAGTCTTCGGCATGGAGTGGTACAAGGTGCACGACGAGGCCGAGCGCCTGGAACACGCCGTCTCCGCGGACTTTGAAGCCAAGCTGGCCCGCAAGCTGGGGCGCGGCGGTATCTGCCCCCACGGCAACCTGGTGACGCCCGAGCGTCCCGCGAACCGCCGCCGGCGCGGGCTGCGGCTGCTGGCGGAAGGCCATCCCGGTCGCAGTTACACCGTGAGCAGCGTTTACGAGCGCGACCGCGGCCTGCTGGAGTTCCTCGAAGAGCGCGGCATCCGCCCCGGCGTGCGCGTGAAGGTTCTGGCCCGCAACTACGACCAGACCATGAGCGTCCGCACCGGCTCCGGCCGCGTCTCCCTGGGCGGCCCGGTGGCGGAAAAGGTCTGGGTCACTCCCCTCCGTGCATGAATCACGGATAAAGTTTGAGAGTTAATCATAGTTAATATAGGATAGCGGATTGTCTTCCGAAGAGCGCGAGCGGCGAGCCGGGGGAGGTATGGGGACGAAGGTTCCGCGCCACAGTTCGGTGTCCCTGGAGGGGATACACGGTTCCGTCGAGGTGCCGCCCCACCACGCCGGCTTCTGGGAACAGTGGCGGGCATTCGTCGGGCCGGCGATCCTGATCAGCGTCGGCTACATGGATCCCGGCAACTGGGGCACGGACCTGCAAGGCGGAGCGCAGTTCAAGTACGGGCTCTTGTGGGTGGTCGGCCTGGCCAGCCTGATGGCCATCTTCATGCAAGTGATTTCCGCGCGCTTGGGCGTGGTGACCGGGAAGGATCTCGCCCAATGCTGCCGCGACTGGTACCCGGAGTGGGCCCGCTGGCCCAATTGGCTGATGAGCGAAGTCGCCATCGGCGCCTGTGACCTGGCGGAGGTGCTCGGCAGTGCCGTAGCCCTCAACCTGCTGTTCCATATCCCGCTGCTTTGGGCAGTCCTCATCACGGGCCTGGACGTGCTGCTCCTCCTGGCCCTGCAACGCTTTGGGATGCGCACCATCGAGGCCATCGTCCTGCTGCTGATCACCACCATGGGCGTGTGCTACTTCATCGAGATTTTCGTTCTCCCGCAGACCCAGCCCAGTTTCCTGGAGATGGGACGTGCACTGGTTACGCCGCAGTTGCGGCAAGCGGGGATGTTATTCGTCGCCATCGGGATCATCGGGGCGACCGTGATGCCCCACAACCTGTACCTGCACTCGGCCCTGGTACAAAGCCGCAAGCTGCAGAAGGACGAACTCTCTATCCGCCGCGGGATCCAGTTCAACACCATCGACGCCACCGTGGCCTTGACCATCGCCTTTTTCGTCAACGCGGCCATCATGGTGCTGGCAGCGATGGTGTTCTTTGGCAAGCCGAGCGTGATGGTGCCGGGCGGCCAGGTGGTGAAGTTCAGCGCCGACAGTGATTGGATCCGCGTCGCCTATCTGACCCTGGCGCCCTTACTGGGGACGCCCGTTGCCAGCACGCTATTTGCGGTGGCCCTGCTGGCAAGTGGCCAGAGCAGTACCATCACCGGCACCCTCGCCGGCCAAGTCGTGATGGAAGGCTTCATGCATTGGCGCATCCAACCCTGGGTGCGGCGGCTCATCACCCGCACCCTGGCCATCCTGCCGGCGGTCGTTATTATCGGTTTGCGCGGTGACAGCAGCGTCACGGGTCTGCTGATCCTCAGCCAAGTCGTGCTGGCGCTGCAGCTTCCCTTCGCCATGTTCCCACTCCTGCACTTCACCAGTTCCCGCAAGCGAATGGGGAATTGGAAGAATGGCTGGTTCTTGCTGACCGCGGGTTGGAGCAGCGCTCTCCTGATTACTATGTTGGATGTCTATGGACTGCCGGACTCGCTCAAAGCGGCGTGGCAGGTCATCACCGGCGGGTGACGCCGGGACGACAGAAATGGAACAACCATGTACGACACGATTCTGGTGACGTTGGACGGCACTCCCACGGACCGGGCGATCATCGAGCACATCAAGGAACTGGCCACGCTGGCGCACAGCCGCCTGGTGCTGCTTCATGTAGCCGATGGATGGGCAGCCAGGATCTACGGCCCGGACGCGGTCAGTCCCGAGATTGCAGAAGACACCGCGTACTTGGAAAAGGTCCGGTCGGAGTTCCAGTCCCTGGGCATTCCCGTGGAGGCCGAACTGGCGTATGGCGAGCCGGCAGAGGAGATCATCAAATGGGTTCAGCAGAAGGGTTGCGACTTGGTGGCCATGAGCACCCACGGCCACCGTCTGCTTTCCGACATATTTCGCGGGACCACCGCCAGCCGGGTGCAGCATAGTATCAGCGTGCCCGTTCTTCTTCTTAGGGCCAAGAAGAGTTCGACGGAAGAATGATGAACGTGGTCATCGCACTGCTGAACGGCTGGCTGTTGCCGCTGATCTTCCGCGGATGGCTCGCGGGCTAGCCCCGCCCCGCGTTGTAGAATCAGGCCTCACCCTCTCTCCGGAGCTCACGCCATGGACAGCTTCTCCAGCCGCTCTTCCTTCCGCGCCGGCGGACGCGAGTATCAGCTCTTTCGCCTGGACGCGCTCGACAAGCAGGGCGTGGACACGCGCCACCTGCCCTATTCGCTGCGCATCCTGCTGGAGAACCTGCTGCGCACCGAGGACGGCCGCACCGTCCGCGCCGAAGACATCCGCGCTCTGGCCGCCTGGGATCCCAAGGCCGAGCCCTCCCGCGAGATCGCCTTCACCCCCAGCCGCGTCCTCATGCAGGACTTCACCGGCGTCCCGGCGGTGGTGGATCTGGCCGCCATGCGCGATGCCATGGTTCGTCTGGGCGGCGACCCACAGCGCATCAACCCGCTGCAGCCGGCCGAGCTGGTGATCGACCACTCGGTGCAGGTGGATGAGTTCGGCTCGGCCCAGGCCCTCGAACTGAACTCCGAGCTCGAGTACCTGCGCAACCGCGAGCGCTACAGCTTCCTACGCTGGGGCCAGACGGCCTTCCAGAACTTCCGCGTGGTGCCGCCGGCCACCGGCATCGTCCATCAGGTGAACCTGGAGTACCTGGCGCGCGTGGTCTTTGCCGCGGCAGGAAAGGACGGCGCGGACGGCCCGCCCTTGGCCTATCCCGATACACTCGTCGGCACCGACTCGCATACCACAATGATCAACGGCCTGGGCGTTCTGGGCTGGGGCGTGGGCGGCATCGAAGCCGAGGCCGCCATGCTGGGACAGCCGGTCTCCATGCTCATCCCGCAGGTGGTGGGCATGCGCCTCGCCGGCAAGCTGCGCGAGGGCTCCACCGCCACCGACCTGGTGCTCACCGTCACCGAGATGCTGCGCAAGAAGGGCGTGGTGGGGAAGTTCGTCGAGTTCTTCGGACCCGGCCTGCCCACCCTGCCGCTCGCCGACCGCGCCACCATCGGCAACATGGCCCCGGAGTACGGCGCCACTTGCGGCATCTTCCCCGTGGACGCGGAGACGCTCCGCTATCTGCGCTTCAGCGGCCGCTCTGAGGAGCAGGTAGCGCTGGTCGAGGCCTACTGCAAGGAGCAGGGAATGTTCCACACCTACACCGGCGAAACGCCGGACGCCGCCTACACCAGCATGCTCGAGCTGGATCTCGCGACCGTCGAGCCCAGCCTGGCCGGCCCGCGCCGCCCCCAGGACCGCGTGCCGCTCACGGGCGCGGCCAAGTCCTTCGCCGAGGCGCTGCCCTCGCTCATCAAGCCCGATCCTAAACGGCCGAAGCAGGTCTCCAGCTGGGAGGGCGAAGGCGGACAGACCTTCAGCGCCCCGGGCGGCAATGCCGACGACGGAAGCTTCCTCAAGCATTTGAGGCACGGCAGCGTGGTCATCGCCGCCATCACCAGTTGCACCAACACCTCCAACCCGTCCGTGATGGTGGCCGCGGGCCTGCTCGCCAAGAAGGCCGTCGAGCGCGGCCTGAAGGTCCCGCCCTGGGTCAAGACCTCGCTTGCTCCCGGCTCCAAGGTGGTCACCGAATATCTGGAGCAGGCCGGGCTCATGCCGTATCTGGAGAAGCTGAAGTTCAACACCGTGGGCTACGGATGCACCACCTGCATCGGCAACTCCGGCCCTCTGCCCCCCGAGGTGGCGAACGCGGTGCAGGAGAAGGAACTGGTGGTGGCCTCGGTGCTCTCCGGGAACCGCAATTTCGAAGGGCGCATCAACCCGGACGTGCGCGCCAACTACCTGACCTCGCCGCCGCTGGTGGTGGCCTACGCCCTCGCCGGGCGCATGGACGTGGACCTCACCACCGAACCCATCAGCAACGGCAGCGACGGCAAGCCCGTGTTCCTCAAAGACATCTGGCCCACGCAGCTGGAGATTGCGCAGACCATCGAGAAGTCGCTGACCAAGTCACAGTTCCAGAAGACCTACGCCTCGGTCTTCGAAGGCGACGAGCGTTGGCGCTCCATGCCCGTGCCCCTGGGCAAGACCTACGCCTGGGACGCGAACTCAACCTACATCAAGCATCCGCCGTACTTCGAAGGCATGACCAAGACGCCGCCGGGGGTCACGGAGATCCGCGGCGCGCGCGTGCTGGCCAAGCTGGGCGACAGCGTTACCACCGACCACATCTCGCCCGCGGGCTCCATCAAGAAAGACGGCCCGGCGGGGCAGTACTTGATCTCCCGCGGGGTGAAGCCCTCCGACTTCAACTCCTACGGCTCGCGCCGCGGCAATGACGAGGTCATGGTGCGCGGCACCTTCGCCAACGTCCGCCTGAAGAATCAGCTCGCGCCGGGAACCGAGGGCGGAGTCACCCGCCACCTGCCGTCGGGCGAAGCCATGTCCATCTTCGACGCCTCAGTGAAGTATCGCGCCGAGGGCGTGCCCCTCATCGTTCTGGCGGGCAAGGAGTACGGCTCCGGCTCCTCGCGCGACTGGGCGGCCAAGGGCCCGTGCCTGCTGGGCGTGCGCGCCGTCATCGCCGAGAGCTACGAGCGCATCCACCGCTCGAACCTCATCGGCATGGGCATCGTCCCGCTGCAGTACGTTGCCGGGGAAACCGCCGACATCCTGGGCCTGACCGGGGAGGAGAGCTACGACATCCTCGGCCTCAAGCAGGCCATCGACTCCCACAGCCCGCAAGTCAAGGTTCGCGCCACCGCCGCCAGCGGCGTGACCACGGAGTTCGCCGCGCTGGTGCGCATTGATACCCCGCAGGAAACGCTCTACTACCAGCACGGCGGCATTTTGCAGTACGTCCTGCGACAGTTGCTGGCGAAGGCGTAGGCTGCGGGCGCGCCCGCAGAGAATCAGCCACACCTGGTCCAGTCCCTGTTGCTACAATTTCCACGTGTACTCAAGTTGCCGAAAGTAGGAAAAAGATGGCCTCAATCAAAAAACCAGTGACCTTCTCGGGGACTCTTCGTGGAGAAGGACACCAAGCGACCTGCACCGTGTCGGCTACGAAGGTTAGCGTACCTGGAACCGGAGACGTTGCCTACGCCAACTATTTCATCGAGCGTGTTTCACAAGCGTTACCGGACAGGAGCTATCAGCTGACAGTAAACGGGGAGACCATCTCAGCCAGGCGTTAGGGACGGCTCCTTTGTCGCAGAACCATGAGGATACTCAACCCGAATCACTCTTTGTTACCCCGGCAGCCCCACGTACACCTCGTCTCCTCTGACTTCCACGGGAAAAGTCTCGACCGGCTGCACGTCGGCCTGGAGCTGCGGCATGTCTTCGGGATAGACGTCGGCCGGGTAGAGGCTTTTGCCCTGTGTGCGGATTTAGGGGAACCGGTCAGGCCCACAAGAGGTGTTCACAATTGCACAGACCCTCGTTTTCGTCGCCGCTAATATGGCCCGCTTAGTCTGCTCCTCTTCACCAGCCGTGTGGGACGTTTTGACTTGCTGCCCCTCGCTAACGATGCGGGATATCAGAAACTTAAAATGCATGATCATTCGGACCGCGGCCATTTGTGCGGTGACCGCATCCCTCTTCGCGCAAGATGTCCCGCAAACCCGACCGGGGCCACCCAACAAGTCCAGTTACATGCCGGTTGTGGAGACCGAGAGTTTTGCCA
This sequence comes from Terriglobales bacterium, assembly GCA_035937135.1. Classification (NCBI taxonomy): domain Bacteria; kingdom Pseudomonadati; phylum Acidobacteriota; class Terriglobia; order Terriglobales; species Terriglobales bacterium. The sequence goes on along the minus strand of DASYVL010000138.1, from coordinate 24,340 downwards.
TCGTCCGGGGCCGCATGAGCGCTGCGAAAGCAGCAGTGATGAAACGCCAGATGGACTTGCTGGCAGAACGGTACGACTTGAGCGACCGGCCTGCAGAGGGCGTGGTCATGGATCGCAGCAAGCCAGTCCAGGAAGGTGTGCGGGTGAAGCTGCCGCCCGGAGTCACCTGGGCCCAACTGGCTGGCATGACGCCTCAACAGATTCGCCAAAAGGGTCTATTCCCGCAAGGGTTTCTGCCTTTGCCTCACGCCAATCACCCCGAAGGTGGCATGGTCTTCCCGAAGTTCGAGATTCAGGAGGTGCTGAAACAAGAGCAGCGCGACCTGACCCGCTTCGATCTCGACTTCGACATTCCTGAACACTTCCTTCCAGAATTTCCGCCGGCGATTTATCTGACTACGCGGCCAGATCTTGGCGACGTTACAAAAGGACAGCTGGTTACCATTGAAAACTTTTACGATTTGTTCAACGGGATTCTCAATCCCAAGCAGTTGGAGGGAGTGAGGCTGCTGCTCACGCCCTTCCCACAACAGCAATTCAACCAAACCGATGATCGCCGTTCCGATAAGCCCAGCCGTGGCGTCGCTTGCCTGGATTGTCACGCGAATGGCGGGTCGAACGGCGCATTCCACCTGGTGGGGGACATTCGGCCTCAGGAATTCCGCCACCGCATCGAAACGCCTGCATTGCGAGGTGTCAATATTCAGCGGCTGTTCGGTTCACAACGAGCTTTGAAGACGGTTGAGGATTTTACGGAGTTCGAACAGCGGGCAGCCTATTTCGATGGAGATCAGGTCATTGCGGCCAAGAAAGGTGTGAACCCCCTAGAACGAGGCAGCCAGGTTCATTCCATGGGCGAATTTCAGGAATTGCTCGACTTTCCTCCAGCTCCCAAGCTGGGATGGGATGGAAAACTGGACCCCGCCAAAGCTACACCTGCCGAAACGCGCGGGCAGGAAGTGTTCTTTGGCAAAGGGCGGTGTGCTTCCTGCCATGAGCCCCCATATTACACGGACAACACCATGCACAACCTGCAGGCAGACAGCTTCTATGAGCAGCGCATGGTGAACGGCATGATGATGGCAGCGGACGGTCCAATCAAGACTTTCCCCCTGCGCGGGATCAAAGATACCCCGCCCTATCTGCATGACGGCAGGCTACTCACTTTGGAGGACACAGTGGAGTACTTCAACCTTGCTCTGGGGAGAAATTTGACCGAGCAAGAAAAGAAAGATCTGGTGGCTTTTCTTCGGGCGCTGTGATGTTGGGCTGCTTGAACCTTTAGGACGAACCGTCGATAGTGCTGCAAGAGTGGGCAGCCAGAAAAACTGAACAACGAACACAGAAACAGGGGGAGTCTCAATGCCATACGTTACCGTCGGCAAGGAAAACTCCGGCAACATCGATCTCTACTATGAGGACCACGGTTCGGGCAAGCCCGTTGTCCTGATTCACGGATATCCGCTGAGCGGCGCTTCTTGGGAGAAGCAGGTCGCGGTGCTTCTCGCTGCCGGTCACCGGGTCATCACGTATGACCGCAGAGGGTTCGGCAAGTCCAGCCAGCCAACCACCGGCTACAACTACGACACTTTCGCCGAGGACCTGCACAAACTGGTGACGCAGCTCGAGCTGCGTGATTTCGCCCTCGTCGGTTTCTCGATGGGTGGCGGCGAAGTGGCGCGCTACCTGGGGAGATACGGATCGAAGGGTGTGAGCAAGGCAGTATTTATCTCCGCCGTCACACCCTATCTGCTGAAGGCGGCGGACAACCCTGAGGGCGTGGATGGCAGTGTCTTCGAGGGGATCCAGAACGCCATCGTGGCGGACCGTTACGCATTCTTCACCGAGTTCTTCAAGAATTTCTACAACGCGGACCTCTTGCTGGGAAAGCGCGTCAGCCCACATGCCATCCAGTCCAGCTGGAACATCGCGGCCGGCTCCTCTGCCACGGCCTGTTTCGCTTGCGTGCCAACCTGGCATGAGGACTTCCGCAAGGACCTGGCCCGCATCGACGTACCCACGCTGGTCATGCACGGCGATGCAGACCGGATTGTGCCTATCAACGCCTCGGGACTCCGGACCGCCAAACTGATCAAGGGAGCCCGCAAGCTGGTGATCAAGGATGGACCGCACTGCATAACCTGGACCCATGCGGACGAAGTGAACTCTGAGCTGGTGAATTTTCTTCGGGCAGGGGTTGCGAATACCGTCTCAGCGCCCCCGAACAAAGAAATCGCGTAGCGCGGCTACCCCGGCAGGCCCACGAACACCTCTTCTCCTCTTACGTCCACGGGAAAGGTCTCGACCGGCTGCACGTCGGCTTGGAGTTGCGGCATGTCTTCGGGATAGACGTCAGCGGGGTAGAGGTTCTTGCCGGTGGCGGGGTCGAAGCGATAGTGGTGCCAGGGACACTCCACCGCGCCCTGCCACAGGCTGCCCTCGTCGAGCGGGCCACCCTGGTGCGGACAGACGGCATCCAGCGCGAACCACTCGCCGTCGCGGTTCACCAGAGCGAGCTTGCGGCCCTCCGCCTCCACGCCGCGGACCTGGCCCCGCGGGACGTCACTCACCCGCGCCACTCGCACCCAGCGAATGCCGGGCTTCCGTGTCTTTGGCATCTGTCTGGCGCGTTCCAAGGCCGGTATGATGGCACCTCTCGTGCGGTCTGTTTTTACATCCCGAGCGCAGCGAGGGAGCCCTATTCCCGGCAATGAGCTGGGAGTGTGTAGGGCTTCCTCGGCCTTCGGCCTCGGAATGTAAACCAAACACAGTCGGCACAAGGGGGCAGCCGTCCTGCCCCCAAAGCCGCACGCCACTACTTCTTGGGCACCGTCAGGAACCTTGAGGTGTAGGGAGACTCGCCCGGCGTGCCGCGGCGGAAGTGTCCGCTCGGCCCTTCGCCCAGGTACTCGCTGAACCACGCCTCGTGCTCGATCTCTTCGTGCAGGATGGCCAGCGCCAGATCGTAGGTGCGGTGGTCCTTGCCCTGGGTCATCTGGCAGATCTCGGTGTACACCCGGATGGCGCAGCGCTCGGCGCCCACCAGGATCTTCAGCATCTGCTTCATGTCCTTGGGATTCTTGGCCAGGTAGGCATCCGGACAGGCCGCCTCGGCGCAGAAGTCCTTGATGTCGCGCGTCAGCTTGCCGCCCAGCTCGTAGATGCGCGGGGTCAGCGCCTCGAAGTGGTTGCGGTCTTCGATGCGCGCGTCCTCGATGATCTCCTTCAATCCTTCGCCATCGAAGCCGATCGCGTTCACCCGCAGGATGGTGTAGTAGTAATACGTCGTGAATTCAGCCGAGGCCGCGCGCACCAGCTTCTTCAGCAGCTCGTCCACGTTGACGCCGGCCTTGACCACAACTTCCCGTGCTACCTTTCCCATATAGATTGCTCCTTCCGATTTGAAATCAGCACATCAGTGTACGCCGTGCCCGGGTAAGATGTCCGGCCCGGCCTGCCCGACGCATAATACCCGACGCATAATAAATGAGCCTCTGGGCGGCGCGCTGGAAGCGCAGGTTCCGAGTGCTACACTGATGCCACGCGCCTCGGCGGTACGGACTGCTGAGGCGGCAATTTTTTGAGGGGGGAAGAGAAAGATGGCGATCCTCGCAGTCGGCCAGGTGGCTCCGGATTTCGAGTTGCCGGCCGTGACCGGGACGGAGAAGCACAAGTTCAAGCTCTCCGATTTCCGCGGCAAAAAGCACGTGGTGGTGGCCTTCTACGCTCTCAACTGGACCCCCACCTGAAGCGCGCAAATGCCGGCGTACAACACGGACCTCGACAAGTTCGCCGGCTTCAACGCCCAGGTCGTGGGCGTGAGCGTGGATTCGGTCTTCAGCCACATCGCCTGGCAGAAGCATGATATCGGTCCGCTGCGCTACCCGTTGTGCAGCGACTTCTATCCCCACGGCGAGACGGCGAAGAAATACGGCGTCTTCCGCGAGGGCGACCCCATCCCCGGCATCAACCAGCGCGCTGTCTTCATCGTGAACAAAGCCGGCAAGATCGCCTTCAGCAAGCTGTACGAGCTGGGCGAGCAACCGCCCAATGAGGACTGTCTCGCAGTCCTGCGCAAACTGTAGCAGCCAGCCAGAAACAACAAAACCCCGCCACTCGGCGGGGTTTTGCTTTTCGTGGAACGATTACTGGGGCGTGGCCGACTTCTTGGTGCTCTTGGTAGCGCTGGCCGAGACCGGGACCGCCTCGCGCTTCATCTTGTCGATCATGGCGTAGAGGTTGGTGCGGTCCACCACTTCCACGAACGGCGTGCCGCTCTCCTTGTTGCTCACCACGTAGATGGTCGGGGTGTGCTGGATGTTGATGGCCTGGCCCAGCGCGTAGTCCGCCTTCACCTTCTTGGCCAGCTCGCCCCGGGGATCGACGGCGAAGGGCAGGTCCACCTTGCGGTCGGAGGCGAACCGCTCGGCGTACGGCCGCAGGGTCTCGCGCGTGATCTGCTCCTGGTTCTGGAAGATGTAGGCGCGGAATTCGTCCCCGGTCTTCTTGGACTTGGTGTCGAAAAAGCGCGCCAGCACGGCGGCGTCGAACGACCAGTTGTGCTTGGGCAGGGGGAAGTCGTGGCGCACCAGGGGGATCTTGTAGGCGCGGGCGGCCTCTTCCAACAGCGGCGCGGCGCGCTTGCAGTCCGGGCACTCCAGGTCTTCGAAGACCACCAGCGCGACCGAAGCGCCGGGCGGCGGACGCAGCGCGCGCTGGCTCGCCACCTGCGCCGTGAGCGCCGTCCCCAGCAGGAATAGAAGCAACAGAAAACTCGATTTGTGGGAAATCATGGCTGGACCTCGCTGATCGGCCGGGAGACGGGTCACTGCCGCCCCTCCCGACCGAACTTCCATGTTAACTGAAACTGGAAGCCCACGTCAGGGGTGGCACGGGTCGCCCCCAGCGGCATCCCCGCCTTGATCTCCCAGCGGTGGCTGGGAGAAAAGATCAGCTCCGGAACCACCGCCAGCCGGGTGGAGCCGTCGTGGAAACCGTGCTCGCCCACCAGTTCCAGCACCGGCTGGAAGCGCTCGCTGGCGTGGTACATGGCGGCGGCCCGGTAGAAGAAGACTTTTTCTTTCTCCTCAAAGCGGGCGATGGGCGTTTCGTAGCCAAGGTTCAGATGGGTCCAGAGGCGGTCGCTCGGATGGAGGTCGAGGTGGAGCGCGCCGCCCACCGCGAAGGCGCGCTCCGCCACCCGCTTGTCGCCCACCGGCAGCGTGACCTCGGGGTTGATGGAGAGGGCGAAGCGGCGCTCGTTTCCGCCCGCCAGCAGATAGCGGTAGGCGATCTCGACGTTGCCGGGCCGCACGTAGGTCTTACCCGAAGCGTCGGTGCGGGTAAGCGGCGCGCTGATGGAGAACTGCATGCGCTGCCAGACGCCGTACTCGAATTCGAAGCTTGCTACATCGTAAGAACGCAGGTTGTGGGCGTACCGCAGGCCAAATTGCAGGTTGCCGGCTTTATAGGTGAACGGAGCAGCGAATTCGGTGTTGATGGGCTCACTGTCGTGGGCGCGCAACGGGCGCGCGCTGAAGGCAGCGAATGTAAAAAGACAAAGCAACAGGCGGACGAGCGGACGCATGCTTCCTCCCGAATGGATTCTTGGATTCCTGGATCTGGTCCTCCTCTACTGGAGGAACGTTCAGCAGGAGGAAGCAGTGGGAGGGCCGCGTTCGGACTGGGGCGCGGCCAGGCGGCCGGCGGGAGCGAGGGAGATCGGGAAGCTGCGGAGAATCTGCGGAGCGCCAGGAACCGGCGAGGCTACGGGGACGCCCGCCTCCACCGCCGCAGGGGCCAGGCAGGGACAGCAGCGGCTGCAGTCCGGCATGGTGCTGCTGAAGGTGGAGCTCGGCGCAGCGGGCGCGTGGTGATGATGTCCAGAGTGCTTTACGGGTTGCGCGGTGGTCCCCGGTGGGCAGCAGGCATGCCCGTCCGCATGGAACAGCGCCATCGCCGGCTGCGCGAAGGTCGCAGCCAACAGCAGGGCCAGCAGCGGGATGGCGGTGAAGCGCCGCATGGAGCGGGGAATCATACACCGCCCGGCGGAGGAGGCCGCCGGTTGAGGGCGCATTTTTCGTGTGTTAGCATCTTCGGTTTCAGGACTCATCGCTGCGCTCCACAGGGCGCAGCCGCTCCTCTCCAACCAGGAGCCAACCAGTGAAGGTCTACGAAGGCGCCAACATCCGGAATCTGGCGGTGGTCGGGCACGGACACGCCGGCAAGACCTCGCTGGTCTCCGCGCTGCTCTTCACCGCCGGAGCCACGCAGCGGCTGGGCCGCGTGGATGAAGGCACCACCGTCACCGACCACGACGAAGAAGAGATTGCGCGCGCCATGACCTTCTCCAGCGGCGTGGCCTATGCCGAGTGGGGCAAGACCAAGGTCAACCTCATCGATACTCCCGGCTTCAGCATGTTCGTGCACGAGGCCAAGACCTGCATGGTGGCGGTCGAAGCCGCGCTGGTGCTGGTGGATGGCGTCGCCGGCGTGGAGGTGGTGACCGACCGCGTCTGGGGTTTCGCCGAGGAACTCGAGCTGCCACGCGTCATCGTCGCCAGCCGCATGGACCGCGAGCGCGCCGACGCCAGTCGCACGCTGGAGTCGCTGACTTCGTCCTTTGGACGTGCTGTGGTCCCCGTGCAGCTCCCCATCGGCCAGGAGAAGAGTTTCATCGGCGTGGTGGACCTGGTGCGCATGAAGGCCTACACCTACGAGCTGGGCGGCAACGGCAAGGGCAAGGAGGGCGAGATTCCCGCCGCCATGGCCGAGGCCGCCAAGGCCGGGCACGAAAAACTGGTGGAGTTGATCGCTGAAGGCAACGACGCCCTCATGGAAGAGTTCTTCGACAAGGGCACCATCCCCGAAGAGCATCTCATCCCGGGACTGCGGGAAGCGGTGGCCCAGCGTCGCATCTTCCCTGTGCTCTACGCCTCCGGGCTGGGCAACATGGGGAGCGACCGCATCCTCGATTTCGCCGCGGACTTCCTGCCCGCAGCCACCGACCGCCCTCCCGTGCAGTCGGCGCCGGGGGAGAACGGCGAGCCCGCCACGCGCAGAGTGGCCGACTCCGAGCCGCTCTCCCTCTACGTCTTCAAGACCGTTTCTGACGCCTTTGCCGGCCGCATCTCCTACCTCAAGATTTTCTCCGGAGTGCTGAAGAACGAAGCCGTGGCGCAGAACTTCACCAAGAACGCTTCGGAGAAGCTCTCCCACATCTCAGTGATGCAGGGCAAGACGGCCACCCCGATTCCCGAGCTGCATGCCGGCGACATCGGAGCCGTCGCCAAGCTGAAGGAGACGCTCACCGGTGACACCCTGGGCGACAAGGCCCATCCCATCCAGTATCCGCCGGTCGCGCTCGCCGAACCCGCCATCACCTTCGCCATCGAGCCCAAGACGCGCGCCGACGAGGACAAGCTCTCCAACGGCATCCACAAGCTAATGGAAGAGGACATGATGGTGCGCTTCTTCCGCGATCCCCAGACCAAGGAGTTCCTCATCGCGGGCACCGGCCAGCAGCACATCGAGGTCATCTGCTCCAAGCTCAAGAAGCGTTACCACACCGAAGTCATCCTGAAGGCGCCCAAGGTGCCTTACCGGGAGACCATCCGCGGCAAGGCCGACGTGCAGGGCCGCCACAAGAAGCAGACCGGCGGGCACGGCCAGTTTGGCGACTGCAAGATCCGCATGGAGCCGCTGCCCCGTGGCGGCAACTTCGAATTCGTCAACGACATCTTCGGCGGCTCCATCCCCAGGAACTTCATCCCCGCAGTGGAGAAGGGCGTCGTGGAAGCGGCGGCGCGCGGGCATCTCGCCGGCTTCCCGGTGGTGGACTTCCGCGTCACGCTCTATGACGGCTCCTACCACGACGTGGATTCGAACGAACTCTCCTTCAAGACCGCCGGCCGCATCGCCTTCCGCAAGGCCATGGACCTGGCCAAGCCCACCCTGCTCGAGCCCGTCATGCACGTGGAGATCACCGCGCCCGAGGAGTTCGCCGGCAGCATCATGGGCGACCTCAACTCGCGCCGCGGCCGCATCCAGGGCATGGACAACAAGACCGGCAAGACCATCGTCAAGGCCGAGGTGCCCATGGCCGAGATGCTCACCTACGGCGTCGACCTCACCGCCATGACCCAGGGCCGCGGTACCTTCAGCATGGAGATGGCACACTACGACATCGTCCCCGCGCACCTGCAGGAGAAGATCGTGGCCGCCGCCAAGGCCGCGCGCGGCGAAGCCCCGGCGGAAGAAGAGTAGCCATGCCCGACTGGCAGCAGTACGAGCTCTGGGCGGAGAAAAAGGGCCAGTGGGGCAAGGTGGCTTCCTTCCGCGAGTTCGACCTGGCCTCCACCGTGCTTCGCAACTACAAGTACCGCATGCGCCTGGTGCGCGTGGATTATCAGGATGGGGTGGCGGTGCTGAACGAAGTGCTGGTGGAAGTCGGCGCCACCCGGCGGGAGCCATGACTGCGGAAAGCTGGGTCAAGCGCGAGGCGGAAAAGCGCAAGGCGCAGGAGCGCACGCTGCAGCAGAAGAGCGCGGCGCGCCTCGACCGCGTGAAGAAGGTCGCCGACAAGGCGCCCGCCCTGTGGGACAAGTTCGCGGCCGTGGTGGAGAACCACGTCGCCGAATTCAACCAGCTCTTCCGCGACGACAAGCAGAAGGTCTTCGAAGTCGAGAAGCCCGCGTCGGGCACGCTCGTGCTCAAGCGCTCTCCCTATCCCAGCATCCGCATGGAGATCTTCCTCAACCTGGAGACGCGCTCGGTGAACTACCAAATCGTGCGCACGCCCCGCGCCCACGGCCGTCCGTCAGAAGAGATCGGCGCCATCCCTGTGGCGCTCGACGAGAAGGGCACGCCCCAGTTGATGAACGGCAGCCAGCAGCTGGCGCTCGAGGCCGCCTCGGAGCTCGTCCTCAAGCCCGTGCTTTTCTCGCCGGAGAGGTAGGAGCACGTGTGGGCACAGGTCTTCGACCCGTGCCGATTGCCTGAATCCCGGATTCGTCTTACACTCGCGCCAGCGTGGCTTCCCCGAAAAAGAGCTCAGAGCTGAAGGCGCGCATGGTCTCGGCCCAGCCGGTTGATGACGACGCGTCCTTTGAACTAAAACTGCGGCCCAGGCTCCTGCGCGAGTTCATCGGGCAGAGCAAGGTCAAGGAAAACCTCTCGGTCGCCATCGAAGCGGCCCGCTCGCGCGGCGAAGCGCTGGACCACGTCCTGCTCTACGGCCCGCCCGGCCTGGGAAAGACGACACTGGCCTCCGTCATCGCCAACGAGCTGGGCGTCGAGTTCCAGCAGACCTCGGGGCCGGTGCTGCAGATCAAGGGCGATCTCACCGCCATCCTCACCAACGTCAAAGAGAAGCAGGTGCTGTTCTTCGACGAAGTCCACCGTCTGCAGCCCGCGCTGGAAGAGCTCCTCTACTCGGCGCTCGAGGACTACCGCCTGGACATCATGATCGGCCAGGGACCGTCGGCGCGGACGCATACGCTGGAGATGCCGCCCTTCACCTTCGTAGGCGCGACCACGCGCGCCGGACTGCTCTCTGGGCCGCTGCGCTCGCGCTTCGGCATCGTGCTGCGCCTCGAGTTCTACGACACCGCTGACCTGGTGGTGATCGTGCGCCGCTCGGCGGAGATCTTGGGCATCGCCATCGACGAAGCCGGCGCCGCCGAACTCGCCGCCCGCGCGCGCGGCACGCCGCGCATCGCCAACCGCCTGCTGCGCCGCGTCCGCGACTTCGCCCAGGTGCGTGGCGCAGGGAAGATCGACCTGGCCACCGCCCAGGCTGCGCTTGAGATGCTGGAAGTGGACAAGCACGGCTTCGACGAGATTGACCGCCGCCTGCTCTTGACCATCATCGAGAAGTACCAGGGCGGCCCTGTCGGCGTGAGCACCCTGGCAGCGGCGCTGGCCGAAGAGGCCGAGGCCATCGAGGAGATTTACGAGCCCTTCCTCATCCAGATCGGCTTCCTGAACCGCACCCCGCGCGGCCGCGTCGCCACCCGCCTGGCCTACGACCATTTTGGTATCACTCCCAACCGCAAGCAGAGCGCGTTGTTCTAGCCGGCCGACTCTTCCGCCAGGCGCTTCACGTGCCGCAGCACGCGCATGTGAATGCGGCGGACGATGAGGTCCGACCACTGCCGCCAGTAGCTCTCCGGCCAGAAGCGGTTCTCATACCAGGTGGTGCCCTCGAGCAGCGTGCGTCCGCCGGGGAGCGGCGTCAGGCGGAACTCGCCCGCCTTGGCGGAGAAGTAGTGGTCGAGATGCGCCGGATGCAATTGGTAGGGTGAAAGCTCCACCATGGGCGGCGGCTCGTCGCGCACGCCGAAGGCCAGCCGCCGCGGCTCGTCCCACACCGTGATGGGCTCGACGAAGGCTCCGGTGGAAAACACGCAGTGGCGCTCCGCGCCCACGCCCGTCCCCTGGATCTCCGCGCGCATGGGATAGGCGAGCCCGGTCTGGAAGACCCACTCGTCGGGCGGCGGCAGCTCGGAGAACGAGACCACGTTCCGCCACACCTGCTCCGGCGACGCGTTGACCACGACGGAAGAGGTTACTTGCAGCATTCGCGGCTGAGGCGCTGCCGCGTGCTCCAGCCCCATCAATCCCGGCAGGGCCAGCAGTATGGCGGCCATCACGGGGCTCGGCTCCAGCCGCCGCCGCTGGATGACGTAGCCGATCATCCCGCCCATGAGCGCCAGCGGGATGGCCAGCGGCGCCGCCATGATCAGGCAGACCACGCCCTCGAGGGCCAGTGCGAGCAGCGCCACGCCCGCCAAGGTCACCGAGGTCAGCGCCACCAGGATGCAACTGGGGAAGCTGCGCGGCCGTTGATAGCCGTGGATCAGGACCGAGATCAGGCCCATGCCGAAGGGCAGGCCGATGAACAGGCCCCAGCCGTAGTTCCTGAAAAACTCAGCGCCCACCACCGTGAGGAAGACGGTGATGGGCAGGGTCAGCAGGACGCTGACGGCAGCGCTGCCCAGCGTGCTCTTAGGGATGACGCGATCCAGCCAGCTTTGCCCGCGGACCGCGGCCGACGTCTCGATCGCCGGGCGCGGGGGCGCGAAGCTCAGAATCACGAAGAAGAACAGGTTGAGCACGGGCACGAAGAACAGCGCCACCATGGGCAAGGGCAGCCCGGCGTCGCGCAGCCGGCGCAGGGTGAGCGCCACGCCGCTCCAGATGAAGGGCAGCGCCATCGCCACCATCACGGCGAAGAAGAGCCGCTCGCTCCGTGGCAGGTCGAGCAGCGAAGATGCCGCGCCCGGCAGCAGGTAGTTGAAGATCCCCCACGGCTCCTTGAAGACCCAGGAAGCCACCACGCGGTCGAGGTTGTGCTTGAACGCGAACAGCAACACGCCCCAAACGGCGTAGGGCCCGCGGTCGATGGTCCCCTGCCAGCTCCACAGGTCAGAGAGCCTCAGTCGCATTCCTCACCTCGGCAACCGGTGGTTGTCATTCCGGAATCACTGTTGCCATGCCAAACAAAATCGACGTTGCATACCAAAGCAAAATTAAACGTTGTCATCCCGAGCGAGCGCGGGTCGAGGGACCTGCCTTTCCGAAGGGAAGCATACCGAGCCGCAGCCTCGATGTCAGGCTTTTTGCTGGTATTTGTTTTCTTTTTCCTGTGAAATCTTTGTTCGGGACGAATCGACCGTCCCTGCTGCCGCATCTCTCACCCTGAAGAAGGAGCGCACTCATGCCTACCACATCGCACACCCAAAAGCCCTGGCTCCTCTGGACAGGACGGATTCTCAGCGCTCTCCCTGTTCTGGTGCTGGCAACGAGTGCCGCCATGGCGTTCGCGCGCACGCCGCAGGTGGTCGAGGGCATGAGCAAGTTCGGCTACCAGGAGAGCACGATCCTGGTCGTCGGTGTGCTCGAACTCGGTTCGGCGCTGATCTACGCCATCCCGCGCACCGCGGTGTTGGGCGCCATCCTGATGACCGGCTATCTCGGCGGCGCAATCGCCACCCACGTGCGCATCGGCGACCCCGGCTGGCCCACCGCCCTCATTCTCGGCATCTTCGTCTGGGCCGGCCTGTATCTGCGAGATGAGCGCATCCGCCGCCTCCTGCCTTTCCGCCAGCCGCAGGATGCCTGACGCTCTCCTGCGGATTGCGGACGGCTGATTTAGAATCCTCTCCTCATGCCGGTCAGCGTCCGCTCCTTCGCTAAGATCAACCTCGGGCTGGCCATCGGCCCCCGGCGCGAGGACGGCTTCCACGAGCTGCGCACCGTCTATCAGACCATCGCGCTCCACGACCGGGTGCGCGTGGAGGTGGCGAGCGGCCGCGGCATCGAGATTCGCTGCGGCCACCCGGGCGTGCCGGAAAACGAGTCCAACACTTGCCACCGCATGGCGGAGCTGGCGCTTGCCGCGCTGGACGCGCGCCGCCATGTCACCATCCACATCGAGAAACGCCTCCCGGTGCAGGGAGGCCTGGGCGCGGCCTCTTCGAACGCCGCCGCCACGCTCTTCGGGCTGGAGCGGGCGCTCAAAGCGCGCCTTCCGGCCGCCGAGCGCATGCGCCTGGCGGCCGCGGTCGGCTCCGACGTCCCGCTGTTCCTGCTGGGTGGGACGGTGCTGGGCCTGGGCCGCGGGGAAGAGGTCTATCCCCTGGAGGATCTGCCGCCTTTGTCCTGTGTGGTGGCCACGCCGGAGATCAGTGTTTCCACTCCCCAAGCCTTTGCCGACTGGGACAAGCTCGCCGGGACGGACGCGGGCGGCAAATTGACGGGTGGCGACGAGTCCGATAGAATCAGTGCTTGCAGCCACTCGATGGTGGGGTGGCTGAGTGGTTCCCCAACCGGTGTTCCCGCAAAGGGCGGGGACCGGGCCGAGGCACTGCTTCTCGACCTAGTCCGTACCGGGATAGAAAACGACTTCGAGCAGGTCGTCTTTCCTCAATATCCCGAATTGCGTGACGTGAAGAGTGCCCTGATAGCCAGTGGGGCGAGGTACGTGTCGCTCTCCGGCTCGGGCTCGGCGCTCTATGGGCTGTTTGGCTCGGCGGCGGCGGCGAAGAAAGCGGCGGCCCGGCTGAAGAAGCAGGGCATCCCGGCGCTGGCGACCATGACCTTGCCGCGGCGGGGGTATTGGAAGCGGATGCTGGGTTTCTAGTTTCTCGTTTCTGGTTTCTCGAGAGACGAGACACGAGAAACGATACACGGGGTTTGGGCGGTCGACTAAGGGTAGGTCAAGTGCCTTTGGAGCACTTAGTCTAGGTTCGAATCCTAGCCGCCCAGCCAGAGATGAAGCAGGGGGCAGGAAGCGGGGTCCAACGCGGTTCAACCAGACCAGCGGAGGAAATATGGCGACCATAGCGACCACGACCGACAAGAAGAGCCAGGCGGACGAGCAGTCCAAGCCGGAGCGCAAGCCGCAACGCGCGCGCCGCGACGACAAGTTCAAGATCTTCTCCGGATCGGCCAATGAGCCGCTGGCGGATGAGATCTGCAACTTCCTGGGCATGACCCGCGGCCAGTGCAACGTCAGCCGCTTCTCCGACGGCGAGGTGTACGTGCAGATCCTGGAGAACGTGCGCGGGGCGGACGTCTTCGTGGTGCAGCCCACCAGCTTCCCCGTGGACCAGCACCTGATGGAGTTGCTGCTGATGATTGACGCGCTCAAGCGCGCCTCGGCGCGGCGCATCACCCCGGTCATCCCCTATTTCGGCTACGCCCGGCAGGACCGCAAGGACAAGCCGCGCGTCCCGGTGTCGTCCAAGCTGGTGGCCGATCTTCTGACCACCGCGGGCGCCGACCGCGCGCTGGTGGTGGACCTGCACGCTCCCCAGATCCAGGGCTTCTTCAACATCCCGGTGGACCACCTGTTTGCCTCGCCGGTGCTGGTGGGCTACTTCCGCGAATTGCATTTGCCGGACCTGACCGTGGTTTCGCCGGACGCCGGCGGCGTGGAGCGCGCGCGCTTCTTCGCCAAGAAGATGGAGTCGCCCATGGCCATCCTGGACAAGCGGCGCACCGATATCAACGTGGCCGAGGTCATGCACGTCATCGGCGACGTCAAGGGGCGCACCTGCCTGATCCTCGACGACCTCGTCGACACCGCCGGCACGCTGGTCAACGCCGCCGAGGCCCTGTTGGGCGCCGGCGCGCTCAAGGTGTACGCCTGTGCCTCGCATCCGGTGCTCTCCGGGCCGGCCATCGAGCGCATCTCCAAGTCGCGGCTGGAGCAGGTGGTGGTCACTAACACCATCCCGCTGACCGCCGCGGGACGCAACGAGCCCAAGATCAAGGTGCTCTCCATCGCCGGGCTGGTGGCGCGCGCCATCCAGTCCATCCATGAGGAGACCTCGGTCAGCACGCTATTTTCGTAGTCAAGTTTCGAGATAGGGAAAGGATTATGAAGAGCACGGCAACCGTGAACGTAGTGGAAGCGCAAGCGCGAACGGAAGAGGCGCGCGGCAAGAACGTGGCTCGGCGCCTGCGCCGAGCCGGCAGCATCCCCGGCGTGGTCTACGGCGCCAAAAAGCCGGCCATGGCGGTCAGCCTCAACCCCAAGCACATCACGCAGATCCTGAACTCCCAGGCCGGGCACAACACCATCTTCGAGCTGAAGGTGGGCGGGGAGTCAGCTCAGGCGATGATCGTGGACTGGCAGTACGAGCCGGTGTACGGAGCGCTGCTGCACGTGGATTTGAAGCGCATCGCCATGGACGAGCGCCTGCGGGTGAAGGTCCCGGTGCTGCTGCAGGGCGAAGCCGCGGGTGTGAAGCAGCAGAGCGGCATCCTGGAGCAAGTGCAGCGCGAGGTGGAGATCGAGTGCCTGCCCGGCGACATCCCCAGCCACATTGATGTCGACGTGAGCGAGCTGGTATTCGGCAAGGTGCTGCGCGTCAGCGATCTGCCGCACGATCCCAAATGGAGATTCCTCACCGACGCCAACCAGCCGGTGGTACACATCGTCTCGGTGAAGGAAGAGGTTGTGCCGACGCCGGAAGCCGCCGCCGAAGCTGCCACGGCCGCCCCCGCCGAGCCCGAGGTCATCAAGAAGGGCAAGCAGGAGGTGCCGGAGGAAGGCGCCGAGGCCGAGGCGGCTCCTGCCAAGCCGGAAAAGGCCGAGAAGAAGGAGAAAAAGTGACGCCGCTTTCGCGGGCGTTCGAGCCCGCGGGCGTCATCCTGACCCTGAGCAAGCCGAAGGGGAAGGATCTCGTGCATTCGCGGCGGAACGAAGAGTAGACGTGAAACTGATCGTCGGGCTCGGCAATCCGGGCATCGAGTACCAGTTCACGCCGCACAACATGGGCTTCCTGGCGGTGGACCGGATCGCCGAGCAGTGCGGCGTTCGGGTCTCCAACCGGCGCTGCCGGGCGTTGACCGGCAAGGCCGAGATCGGCGGGAAAGAAGTTCTCCTGGCCAAGCCGGAGACCTTCATGAACCTGAGTGGCATGTCGGTACGGGAGCTGGTGGAAAAGTTCGAGGCCGAGCCGTCGCGGGACTTGATCGTGATCCACGACGAACTCGACCTGCCGCTGGGCACGATGCGTGTTCGCCAGCGGGGCAGCTCCGCCGGGCACAATGGCCTGGAATCGATTTTCGGTGCGCTGGAGACGCAGGAGTTCGTAAGGATTCGGTTGGGCATCGCTCCGGCGCGTGCGGTGCGGGACGGCGCGGCGTACGTGCTCTCGCCGTTCCGCAAGGCGCAGTACAAGGCCGTGGATGAGCTTTTGGATTCGGCCGCCGAAGCGGTGAAGGTGCTGCTCACCGAGGGCGCCGGCAAGGCGATGAACCGGTTCAACCGCCGGGGTACGGCGGAGAGTCCGGAGAAATGACGCAGCCCCAGGGCTGCTGAGGAGAAAGAGATGGCGCGTATTTACGAAGTGATGTTCATCATCCGGCCCGACGTGCCGGAGGAAGAAGTGGAAAAGCTGATCGCTCACCTGGAAGGTTCCGTCACCTCCAGCGCCGGCACGGTGAAGACCGAGCGCATGGGCAAGCGGCGTCTGGCCTACTCGGTGCGCAAGTTCCAAGAGGGCATCTACGTCCTGCTGACCGTGGAGGGCTCGGGCGAGATGGTGCACGAGCTGGAGCGCCGCATGCGAGTGACCGAGCCGGTCATCAAGTTCCTCACCGTGCGCGTGGACGAGGAGCAGAAGCGGTTGGAGAAGGTAAAGAAGATCCGCGATTCGCGGGTCAAGCGCAAGCCGCAGTCCGCCGCCGAGGCAGGGGCTGAACCGGCCGCCGCGGCTACGGTGTAATCATTTTCCGGCGTTCGCCTTGGCGGACGCCCACAACGAAGGAGAGTTATGACTGACGAGCAAGTGAAGAACGAAGCAACGGCGCCGGAGACGGCGGCCGCCACTCCTGCCACTTCCACCACTCCAACCGTTTCCACGCCCGCCGCTCGCACGCCGCACGTGGGCCGGCCCGCGCCCGGCGGGGGATACCGCCGCAGTCCGGGCGGAGACCGCGGACCGCGCCCCGGTGGCTCGTCCCGCGACGGAGGGCGCAAGTTCTTTCGGCGCAGAAAAGTGTGTAAGTTCTGCGTGGAGAAGATCGACGGCATCAATTACAAGGATTTTCGCATGCTCTCGCAGTTCATCAACGAGCGCGGGAAGATCACGCCGCGGCGCATCACCGGGGTGTGCACGCCGCACCAGCATCGCCTGGGCGCGGCCATCAAGCAGGCGCGCAACATCGCCCTGCTGCCCTTCGCCACCCGCTGAGCAAGGCAGGTCTTGTGTAGCGGCGGGCGACTCGCCCGTCGGATAAAATTTAGGACCGGAGTCTGACATGGAAGTCATCCTGAAAGAAGACGTACCCAAGCTGGGTTTTCGCGGCGATGTGGTCAAGGTGGCCGAAGGATACGGCCGCAACTACCTGCTGCCGCGCAAGCTGGCCATAGAGGCCACCAAGGGCAACCGCGCCGTCATCGAGCAGATGAAGGCCGCCGCCCAGCGCCGCTCGGCCAGCGACAAGGCCGACGCCGAGGGCGTGGCGCAGCAGATGCAGGAGCTCACCCTCACCTTCCGCCGCAAGGTAGGCGAGCAGGAGCACCTGTTCGGCTCCGTCACCTCCGGCGACATCGCCGATGCGCTCGAAGCCAAAGGCTTCACCGTGGATCGCCGCAAGGTGCACCTCGACGACCCTATCAAGGCCCTGGGAGAGTTCCAGGTCGCCATCCGCCTGCACAAGGAAGTCATGGCCAGCGTCAAAGTGGTCGTGGAAAAGGAAGCAGAGAAGGAAGCGGAGAAGGGAGAGTAGCCGCCGCCTTCGATCTCCGAACCCGCGCCTCCGGGCGCGGGTCTATTTTTGCGCCGCGGGAGCTTCCTTGCCCACTGCCAGCGTCTGGTCGAGATAAGACAGGTAGGCGGCCACCAGCCGGTAGGTGTCGTAGTACTCGTCCATGTGGATTGCGGCCAGGGTGTCCTGCGAGCTGTGCAGGACGGGATAGGTCTCCTGCGTCACCGAGTGGATGGTAAGGCTGGGGATCCTGCTCTTGGCGAAGGACTCGGAATCCGCCGAACCCACCTGCTCCACGTTGACCCCGGCCAGCGGCAGTTTCATGGAGTGCGCCACGTTGTTCAGCGCTGCCGCCAGCCCCTTGTCCGCGTGGCTGAGCCAGACCTTGGTAGGAGAAAGGCCGAGCGAGTCCAAGTTGATCATGGCACGGATCCTGGATCGTTGCTCCGCCGTCGTTTGCTCGAGGAACTGTGCCGAGCCCACCAGCCCCTTTTCTTCGTCGGTGAAGCCGATGAAGAGGAAGGTGTGGCGGCGGGGCTCATTGCCCAGGCTTTCGAACAGGCTGGCCAGCAGCGCCGCGCCGCTCCAGTTGTCCACCACCCCCTGGCCCGCTGTCACTTTGTCGTAGTGCGCTCCCACCACGATGATCGAGTTCGACTCCCCCGCCAGCTTGCAGATGACGTTCGGCAGCGTCGAACCCTCGACCTCGACGTCGGTCAGGGTCTCGCCCTTGCATCCGGCCGCGTCAAAAAGCTGATGCAGCTTCTTCTGGCGCCCCTGGTTGTCATTGGGGCTGCCCTTGAGGCGTTCCTCGACGCCGCTCTGCTCCACCCGATGGTAGGAGATTTGCTGGGCCCGGACCGGCGCTGCCGGCCAGGCGATGAAAAAGAGAAGGAACAGGGGAAACAGACGCCGAGGTTTGAGCATGGGGGTTCATCATAATCGGAGCTGGCCTCGCTCTGCCGGCTTCCGGGGAGAAAAACCCCGGGCGGATATGCGCAAAGACCCCTGCTTTGGGAAGCCCTGGGAGCCGCGTTCCGGGCCTTCCGGGCCGCTATAATCCTGCTTACGGTTCCGCCTCTGCTCCGTCCAATGGTTGTAAGGCAAGACACCGGAAGGTGAGACTTACGGAGACTCAGCAGGAGCAAACATGCCGGCCGAAGCAGTGGCCCTGCCCCTGGCGGTTGGCGATCCCAGGTATCGCGTTTCCGCCCAAAGCGGGCCCGGATTCACAGGCGGTTCCAAGGTAATCCCCCGAGAACGGGGACGAATGGCCAGCCAGACCCTGAGCCGAGCCGACGACACCCTCCTCATCCGGGAGGCGCAACGCGGGAACCGCGCTGCCTTCGAGGAGCTGGTCCGCCAGTACGACCAGGCGGTGCTGCGGCTGGCGCTCAACCTCACCCGCTCCGAGCAGGACGCCCAGGACATCTTCCAGGAAGCCTTCCTCAAGGCTTACCGGAACTTGGGCAGCTTCCGCTTTGAGTGTTCGTTTTACACCTGGGTCTACCGCATCGTGACCAACCTCTGCCTCGACCACCTGCGCAAGAAGCAGGTGCGGAAGGAAGAGGCGCCGGTGGCGGTGGACAAGCAGGGCGTCGAGTACGACCTGCTGGACCGCCAAGCCGACGGCCGCGCGGGCAGCAATCCGGAGCGCGACCTGATGCGGCGCGAGCTGGGGCACAAGATCGGACGCGCGCTGGAGCGGCTGACGCCGCGCGAACGCATGGTCTTCGAGCTGAAGCACTACCAGGGATTGAAGCTGCGCACCATCGGCGAGATGCTCAACACCACCGAGGACACGGCCAAGAACACGCTATTTCGCGCCACCCAGAAGCTCCGAGCCACGCTGTCGGAGATGCGATGAGCGCGAGCGGGGAAAGACTGAGAATGATTTATGAACTGTGAATGGGTAAAAGAAAACATCCCGTCGTATCTGTATGACGAGTTGGGCGACGACGCCCGCCACGAGCTGGAGCAGCATCTGGCGCGCTGCGCCGGCTGCGCCGCCGAAGCGGATTCGGTCCGCGAGTTGAAGCAGGAGGCCTCGGCGCTGCCTCGCATCGAGCCCACGCCCAACCTGGTGGCCGCTTCGCGTATGCGCTTGCTGGAGTCGCTCGAAACCGTCCGCCCCGCCGCCGGCTGGCAGCGCTTTGTCTTCGACCCGGGCGCCTGGCTGCGACAGATCCGCTTCGCTCCCGCCCTGGCCGCCGCCATCCTCATGGTCGGCTTCACCGCGGGCGTGCTGCTCACCTACCGCATGGGCTCGCGTCCGGGGTCCAGCCCCGCCGCTCCCAACGAGTCCTCCATCGCCGGCATCCGCGGCATCACCCAGGAGCCCGGCTCCAACAACGTGCAGGTGCGCTACGACCGCCTGGTGCCGGAGTCGGCCCAGGGTTCGATGGACGATCCCCGCATCCAGCAGCTTCTGCTCTACGCCGCGCGCAACAATGAGAACTCCGGCGTCCGCATGGACTCCATCAACCTCCTCACCCGCCGCCCCGACGACACCCGGGTGCGCGAGGCCCTGATGTACGCCCTGCGTTACGACCGCAATCCCGGCGTCCGCCTGAAGGCGCTCGATGGACTGGGGGACTACGTCTCCGAAGACGTGCGCGTACGCAACGTCGTGCTGGAGGCTTTGCTGGGGGACTCCAATCCCGGCGTGCGCATCGAGGCCATCCGCCTGCTGGAGAAGGTGAAGCCGGATTCGAGCGTGCGCAAAGTCTTCCAACAGCTCGCCGAACAGGACCAGAACGACTTTATCCGCCGGGAAGCCCGGCGCGTGCTGGCCACCATGCCGGAATTGGACTGAGAAAGGTGACATAAGTGAAAAGCCTGAATTCATTCGCACTAAGACCGAATCTGAAGAAATGGTCGCGGGCCGCATGGCCGTTCGCCTTCCTGCTGTGGGCGGGACTGGCGGCCTCGGCCGATACCCTGTTCCTCGGCGGCGATCCCGCCGGAAGCGAGAGCAAGGTCTACAAGGACGGCAGCACCTGGGTGCAGGAGATCACCGGCAGCCTTCCCGCTCCGCGCGAGATTAAGGTGGTCACCGAGGCCGGCTCGGTGAAGGTGCATGGCGCCGCCCAATCCAACCTCACCTACATCCTGCGCAAGCGGGTGAAGGCGGGCTCGGAAGAAGAAGCCCGCAAGCTGTTCTCCAACTTTCGCATCCAGGCCTGGTCGCAGGGCCAGATCGCCCTCTTCCGCGGCCAGTTCGACAACTCCTACGGCCGCCGCCAGGCCTCGGTGGATTTCGACATCACCACTCCCCGCGGCACCGCCGCGGTCAATGCCAATACCGGGGGCGGCAGCATCGCCGTGAACGGCATCACCGGTACGGTGGCGGTGGAAACCGGCGGCGGCAGCATCCAGTTGGATGAGATCGGAGGCCCCGCCACCGCTTCCAGCGGCGGCGGCTCCATCGAACTGGGCAACATGGGCGGCGACGTCTCCGTGGAAACCGGTGGGGGCAGCATCCGCATCAAGTCAGTCGGCGGCAGCGTGGCCGCTACCAGCGGTGGCGGTTCCATCGAAGTGATCTCCGCCCGCCAGGCGGTTTCTGCGGAAACCGGCGGCGGCAGCATTCGCGTCCTGAAGTGCGGCGCCGCGGTCAAGGTGGAGAGCGGCGGCGGCAGCCTGGAGATCGGCGAGGCCGGCGGCACTGTCATCGCCAATACCGGCGGCGGCAGCATCCGCGTGGTGTCGGCCCAGGGCAAGGTCAGCGCCGGCTCGGGCGGCGGCAGCATCCATCTCACCGGCCTCACCCGCGGCGTGCAGGTGGAGACCGGCGCCGGCGGCATCATCGCCGAGTTCGCCGGCGGCGCTTCGCTCACCGACTCCATGCTGGAGACCAGCTCCGGCGACGTCACCGTCTATCTGCCCTCGAACGTCGGCGTCACCATCCGCGGCGCCATCGAATCCGGCTCCAAGGGCAGCGTGCACTCCGACTTCGGCGAACTTCGCGTCGTCTCGGATTCGGACCAGTGGGGTCCCCACGAGGTCCTGGTCGAAGGCAAAGTGAATGGCGGAGGCGCGGTGCTGAAGATCCGCACCACCTCCGGAAACATCGTGTTGCTGCGGGCCAAGAAGTAAAGAGTTCTCTATCGGGAGGAACCATCATGAGCAAAGCATTTCGCATCCTATTGATCTCGCTGCTGGGCCTGACGGCCAGCGTGTGGCTAGGCGCCACCGGCATGGCGCCGGTGGCCGCAGTGGCTCCGGCAGCCGAAGCCGCGCAGAACGTGGCCCCTGTTCCGCCCGCCGAGGTTGTCGGCGGCGAGGAGCACGTCTGGGTGGATTCCGAGAGCGGCTCCTATCTGGGGGTGGACACCCAGGACGTCACCAAAGAGCGCCTGGCCGACCTCAAGCTCAAGGAAGAGCGCGGCGTCGAGGTCCTCATGGTGGATCAGGACGCCCCTGCCGGCAAAGCCGGGCTCAAGGAGCATGACGTCATCCTGGAGTTTAACGGAGCCCGGGTGGAGAGCGTGGAGCAACTGCGCCGCATGATCCATGAGATTCCTCCGGGACGCACCGTCGCCCTGGGCATCAGCCGCGACGGCCAGCCCATGACCCTGAACGCCACCCTGGCCGATCGCCACAAGCACGAGAGCTTCGCCTACTCCGTCGGACCCAAGGTGAAGATGCCCAAGGTCGTCATCCCCAAGATCGACACGCGGGAGTTTGAGTTCGTCCTCGCCGGCTCCAGCCGCAGCGGCCTGCTGGTGGAGAACCTCACGCCCCAGCTCGGCGAATTCTTCGGCGTCAGGAACGGCGCCGGCGTCCTGGTCCGCTCGGTGGAGAAGGGCAGTCCGGCGGAAGCCGCCGGCTTCAGGGCGGGCGATATCATCGTCCGCGTGGAGCAGGAGAAGGTCGGCGACCGGGGCGACTGGCGCAGCACCATGCGCACTCACCACTCCGGCAAAGTCGCCGTCGGCATCATCCGCGACAAGCGGGAGCAGACCCTCTCCCTGGTCCTGCCCGAAGTCAAGGAGCAGTCCTCGGCCTGGCACCTGCTCGGCCCGGAGATGGATCTTGAGATGGACGACTTGGACATCGACCTCGACCAGATGGACATCGAGATCAACCACCTCACCCCACAGATGGAGCGCCTGCGCCCGGAGATGGAGCGCCTGAAGCCTCAGATGGAGCGCCTGAAAAAGCAGCTCTCCGGACAGCTCACCGCCAGCCTGACCGGGAACCGCGACCAGCTGCGCAAGGCCACGCTCCTGATGCGCGACCAGGAGGGGGCCGTCCGTCGGGCGCAACTGGATGCCACCCGCGCCGCCCAGAGGGCCTACCTGGAAGCGCAACGCGCCCTTGAGCTGCAGCGCAAGGGGCTGGACAAGGCCCGCGTCATGATGCTCAGAAAGATGGAGATGGACTAGGGGTAGCGCCGGCTTCCTCTTGTTGACCGCGAGCCTCGGAGAACTATTAGGGAGAGATGCCGACTGGCGCCTGCTGCTTGCTACTTCGCCGCCTCCCGCAACCACTTCAAGGATTGGGCGGGCAATGAGGCGCGGCGGGCGCGTTTTCTGGCCCAGCCCGCCCCGGCGGGCGCAGCGCGCTTCGGGTCTGAACCCTAGATCCCTCGACTCCCCTTCTCCTTCGACTTCGCTCAGGGCTTCGGCCCTTCGGGCCTCAAAGCAAACTCGCTCGGGATGACAATGACAGGGTGGGGGTGTCGCTCACTGAAGGCGGTTGAGCGCTTCCCGCAGCGCCTTGGCTACCGCATCCGCCTTGCCTTCCGCCCAGAAGTGCACGAAGACCGCGTGAGGATTATCGTCGAGCAGGTGATTGTGCACGGCGGTCACCTTCACCCCACCGGCGCGCAGCGCGGTAATCACCGGGTTGGCCTCCGCTTCCCGCAGGACGAAATCTCCGGTAGCGGCCACGCCTGCCGGTGACGGCTGGAAGTTGATGGCGGTGGCCATGCCCATGGCTGGCGGAAGTGTCGCCCCGTGCATGGCAATGGCGTGATGCCGCGGGAAGGAGAACGCGAGCACCGCTCCGTTCACCGTCCCCGGCTTCCCCAGGATTTCTTCGATGCTCTTCTGATCGAAGGTCAGCGCCGCCTTCGACGGTGTGGCGGGCCCGGTAGGAGTCGCGGTCGCGTCCAGCGCGGCCTTCAGGCCCTGAGCGACTTTCCCCAGCTCGCCGCGGGCGAAGAAGTGGACGTAGAGCACCTCGGGCTGCTCGCCGGTCAGATGGTTGTGGACGGCGCTGACCTCGATGTCGTGCTCGACCAGGGCGCTGATCACGCCGTTGACCTCCGGCTCCAGCAACACCAGGTCGCCGTCGGCCACAACGCCAGTGCCTGCGTCATTCTGGCGAAACGCCATCCACGACCCCAGCGCCGCCGCCGGCAGGACCGGCGTCCGGCCCATGCGCACGTGCAGGTCGGTGCGCGGGAACGCGACCTTGTAAACGCCGTCCTGGAGCTTGCCCGCGCGCCCCAGGGTGCGCTCGACAAAGCTCCAGCCGGGAGCAGATTGCGCGAACGCGGTCGCAATCAGAAGGGGGGCCAGACAGAGACTCAGAAAAAACGGCCGTGGCGTTCTCATGACGAAGCTCCTCTAGTGCGGGGTGCGTGAAAGGACTATGATTCTAGCCCTGTTCCTGCGCCGGGACATCCGGGATGCCTGCATGGATGAAGCAGCAGCACCTCTAGGTTGCCCGTCCCCTGGAGAACTGCGCCGGTTGCAAAAAGGAGAGAACAAAATGAAGAAGGTCACAGTACTGGTTTTTGTCCTGATGTTTGCGGTCGCCGCCTGGGCGTACCAGGGATCGTATGGATCCTCGACCAAGGCTTCGACACCCGCAAAGACGTCCACAGCCTCCACCACGAAAAGCACCACCCACACTAAGGCCGCCGCAGCGGGCCCCAAGGAATCCACCATGACCGGATGCCTCAGCGGCCCCAACGCCGACGGCGAGTACCTTGTGAAGAATGGGAACCACCGCAGCGGCATGGAGGTGGTTGGCATGAACGACCTGAAGACGCACGTCGGGCACAAGGTCAAACTGACGGGTACCTGGGTCAAGGAAAGCCCGGAGGTCGAAGCAAAGGAAGCCAAGGGAGAAAAGGGCGGGAAGGAAGCCGACGAGAAAC
>DASYVL010000137.1 GCA_035937135.1 Terriglobales bacterium | reverse complement strand
TCAGGTCGGAAGGCGTGATGTCGGCCCAGTGGAGGCCGCCGTCGCGGGTGAGCCAGATGAGTCCGTCGTCGGTGCCTGCCCAAATCGTGTTCACGCTCTGGAAGGAGGGCGCGAGCGAGTAAATGGCTCCACGCTGCTTTGCGGCTTTCGGGTCCTTGGCGGCGAGCGTGCCCAGGCTGGCCGGGATTCCCGGCTCCTTGTGCGCCAGGTCGGGGCTGATGGCCTGCCAGGTCGCTCCGCCGTCGGTGGTCTTAAAGAGGATGTTGGCGGCGTAGTAGAGAAGATGGGGATTCAGGGGCGAGAAGACGATGGGCTCGGTACGCTCGGTGCGGTACTTGTCGCCGCGGATGGGGATGGGAGTGATGTTCTCCTTCTCGCCGGTGCTTACGCGGTACTTCGAGACCTCGTTGCGGCCCGCTCCGTAAACGATGTCCGTGTCCAGCGGGTCGGGGGCGACGTATCCGTACTCGATGACGCCCACCGGATGCCAGTCGCGGAAGGTGATGCGGCCGTCATTGCCGCGGCTGGAGGTGCAGACCGACCCGCTCTCCTGCTGCCCGGCACAGACCTTGTAGGGGAATGAGCGATCCACGGCGACGTGGTAGAGCTGCGCCGTGGGCTGGTTGTACCAGGAGCTCCAGCTCTCGCCTCGGTTCACGCTCACCAGGGCGCCCTGGTCGCTCACCAGCAGGATGATGTTGGGGTCATTGGGATTGATCCAGAGGTTCTGATAGTCGTCACCTCCCGGCGCGCCGCGGATGCTGGTCCAGGTTTTGCCGCCGTCGGTCGAGCGCACGGTCACCAGGCTGGCGCTGTAGACGATGTCCGGGTTCTTCGGATCCACGCGAAGAATGGGCAGGTCGCCGCCGCCGATCTTCATCTTGGGGCGAGGATCGTCGGTGGCGCTCGACCAGGTCTCGCCGCCGTCGTCCGAGCGGTAGAGCCCCAGGCCCTTACCGGAGGCGTATTCGGTCTTCGTCGTGGTCGAGAAGACCGCGTAGAGGCGGCTGGGCTGGCTGGGAGCGATCGCGATGTGTAGCTGCACGACATCCTTGGGCAGTCCGTTGGTCAGCGGGCGCCAAGTAGCGCCGCCGTCGGTGGACTTGAACAGGTCGCCGCCTGTGCCGCTGTACTGGTTGTTGTCCTCCCAGGGGCCCAGTCGCGTCTGCCACAGCGAGGCGTAGACCACCTCCGGATTCGCCGGATCGATCAGCACATCGGCGCCGCCGGTGTTCTCATCCTTATAAAGGACGTTCTTCCAGGTCTTGCCGCCGTCGAGCGAGCGGAAGATCCCACGCTCCTGGCTGGGACCATAGGGATGGCCCAGCACCGCCGCGAAGACGCGATTGGGGTCTCGCGGATCGATGGCCAGGGCGGGGATCTGCTGCCCGTCGGCGAGGCCGAGGTGCGTCCAGGTCTTGCCCGCGTCGGTGGACTTGTAGATGCCATCGCCGACGGAGAGGTCGGGGCGCGGCAGGCCTTCGCCCGAGGCCACGTAGATCACGTTGGGGTCAGAGGGCGCGACGGCGATGTCGCCAATGGACTGCGTGGGCTGCGCGTCGAAGATGGGCGCCCAGGTGCGGCCGTAGTCGTCGGACTTCCAGACGCCGCCGTTGACGGCGCCGAAGTAAAACACGTTGGGCTGCGAGGGCACTCCGGCCGCGGCCCGCGTGCGGCCGGCGCGGAAGGGGCCGATCATGCGCCAGCGCAGCTCCTGGAACATCTTTTCCGGAACCTGTTGCGCATGGATTCGCGGGGCGGAAGAGAGGGCACAGCTACAGGCAAGCAGCAGGAAGGCAAGACGATTGATTCGGGTCACGGGCGCGTCTCCGTTGAAGTGAGTAGCAGGACAGCATAAACCAAACCCACCGGCGAGCAAGAGTGTCTGATTGGAAAGCCGCTTTTCCACAGAGCGATCCCGGCCGGGGCATTTGCTGCGCGCCGCCGGCTCCCGCATAATGGCGGGCAGGCGATCCTCTGAAGCAAGTCTCCGTGGCAATCACATTTCACGAGCGCCAGCTCGAAGCCATCGAGCACGTCGCAGGCCCCATGCTGGTGGTGGCGGGCGCCGGGACCGGCAAGACCGCGGTGCTGGTGGAGCGCGTAGCGCGCCTGGTCGAGGCGGGGCACGCCCGGCCGGAGGAGATTGTCGCCGTCACCTACACCCTGGAAGCGGCGGCAGAGTTGCGCCAGCGGGTGGAGGAGCGAATCGGCCCGATGAGCGCGAAGGCCTTGCGCGCCGACACCATTCATGGATTCGCGAACAAGCTGATCCAGGACGCCGGGCACGGCTTCGGACTCCTCGAGGACGAGGACCTCTGGATCTATCTGCGCCGTCGGATCCCCGAGCTGCGGCTGGAGCGCTTCCAGAAGGCGGCGCAGCCGGCAAAGTTTCTCAAAGACCTGCTGGACTTCTTTCGGCGCTGCCAGGACGAGTTGGTCGATCCCGCCGCCTACGAGACCTATGTGGAGCGGGTGGCGCGCGGAGAGCTGCCGCTGCCGCGGGTGAGCAGATCGAAGGAGGCCGCCGAACTCCCGCGGGAGGAAGTACTGGCGCGCTGCCGGGAGATCGCTCGGGTCTATCGCGCGGTCGAGGAGATGCTCCGCAAGGACAACCTCGGCACCTTCGGACATCAGATTGCGGGAGCGGTGCGGCTGCTGCGAGAAGATGCGGTCTTGCTCGAACGCGAGTGGCGGCGCACTCGCTTCCTGCTGGTGGACGAGTTTCAGGACTCGAACCTGGCGCAGATCGAGTTGGTGACGCTGCTGGCGGGCGAGCCGCGCAACCTATTCGCCGTGGGCGACCCCGACCAGGCCATCTTCCGCTTCCGGGGAGCGACCAGCGCCGCCTTCGACGAGTTTCTGCGGCGCTTCCCCGATGCGCGGACGGTGCGCCTCGAGATCAACTACCGTTCCACCTCGAAGATCCTGCAGTGCGCGCACGCCCTGATCCAAAAGAACCCACCGGTGACCCGGCCGGGAAGCGGGCTGGGCAAGGAGTTCGAACGGCAGGCGCTGTGGTCCATGCGGGAGGAAGAGGCGGCCCGCGCCGGCCGACCCCTGACCGGCCTCGCGGTCGAGATGGTGCTGGCCGAAAATCCGCAGGCGGAGGCGGCGGAGGTGGCGCGGACCATCCGCGAGCGCCACGACGCGCTGGAGTGTCCCTGGAGCGACTTTGTCGTGCTCTACCGCCAGCACAGCCACCGCCGGCTGCTGGTGGGGGAGCTAGAGAGGCGCGGG
Source organism: Terriglobales bacterium (assembly GCA_035937135.1). Classification (NCBI taxonomy): domain Bacteria; kingdom Pseudomonadati; phylum Acidobacteriota; class Terriglobia; order Terriglobales; species Terriglobales bacterium. The sequence continues at coordinate 1,396 of DASYVL010000137.1, read as the reverse complement.
GTGCCGTATGCGGTGGAGGGCCTGAACGTGCTCGAGACCGGTGCGGTGCGCGACCTGCTGGCCTGCCTGCGCGTGGTGGAGTCGAGCGCCGACAACATCAGCCTGCTGCGGCTGGCGGCCCAGCCGCAGTTCGCGCTCGACGGCGTCCGGCTGCGCAACCTGCTGGTCAAGGAGAAGGAGCCCGCGGGCTTCCGCAAGGCGCTGGAGCGCTTTTCGGGAGGGAAGCGGCTGCTGAAGGCCCGCGACGAAGCGGCCCGCGCCGCCGCTGCACCCTTGATGACCCTGAGCAGCCTGATTCCTCCGCTGGCCGAAACCTTCGGCCTGTCGCTCGATTCGCTTCCCGTGGCCGCGTTCCGGAATTTCGTCAAGGAGTGGGAGAGGAAGCCTCTTCCCGGAGAGAAGACGCTGCGCGGGTTCCTCGAGTACCTGGAATATTTCGTCGAAGCCGGGGGTACCGTTCCGGCGGGCGGAGAGGCGGCGAAGGACGCGGTGCGGCTGATGACCATCCATACTGCCAAAGGGCTGGAGTTCTTCCAGGTGTTCGTGGTCCGTGCGGACTGGCGCGGCCAGGTCAACTACCACGAGAACCTGTTCGAGCTTCCGCCGGAGCTGCGCAGCTCGGCGACGGCCGAAGACCCGAAAGAGGTCCACGCCCAGGAGGAGCTGCGGCTCTTCTACGTGGCCATGACGCGCGCTCGCGACGCGCTCACACTTTCCTCCGGCTGCCTGGGAGGGAAGCAGGATCCGGTCCCGCGGCGCTTCCTGCGACAGCTGGCGGCGGAAAAGTCGGTGAAATCATGCTGGCAGGGCCGGGACGCTCCGCCGTACACGGTGGATGTCGCGGCGGGCGAGGCTGCCGTCTCGGCGGTGGCGCCGTGGATGCTGATGCCGCCCCGCTGGGCCCCGGGTGAACTTCCTCTGAGCGCCACCGGGGTGGAGACCTATGAGCGCTGTCCGCTGCAGTTCAAGATCCGGCGCGATTGGAACCTGCCGGAAGAGCCGTCGGCCGCCATGCAGTACGGCAGCGCCATGCATACCGTCCTCAAGCGTCATTATGACGCGGTTCGCGCCGGCCAGCCGCTTTCTCCGCAGCAGGCCGCGGAGGCCTTCCGCGAGGAGTTCGCCAAGGCGGCGATCGAGGACTCCTATCAGAGGACGCTGTACGAGCGCCAGGGACTGGAGCAACTGGAGAAATTCCTGGCCGCACGCGCGAGCGAACCGCCGCCGGAGGTGCTGGATACGGAGAAGACGTTCTCGGTGGAGATTGGCGGAGCGCAGATTCGCGGCCGGGTGGACCGGCTGGACCGCTCGGGCGAAGGCGTCGCCATCGTGGACTACAAGACCGGCAGGCCGCGCGACCAGGACGACGCCGACAAAAGCCTGCAGCTTTCCATCT
>DASYVL010000136.1 GCA_035937135.1 Terriglobales bacterium | reverse complement strand
CGTGCGCGTGGAGTTCCCCAGCGCCGAGCACGGCACGCTCACGACCTCGAGCGGGGAGACCTGGGCCACCAGCGACGGCGGGGTGAGCTGGCAGAAGAGGTGATGACGCGGCGCAGGTAGAGACGCGGCATGCCGCGTCTCTACGGGTCACTCTTCGATCTTCGCTTCGTCCACTAGCAAAATGGGAATGTCGTCGCGGATGGGATAGACGCGGCGGCAGGCGGCGCACTTCAGCGTCTGTTTTTCGGCGCTGTAGGCGAGCGGCTGCTTGCAGGCGGGACAGACCAGGATATCGAGCAGGTCCTTGGGGAGCATCAAGGGCGATTCTAGCGGAACTGGTAAATTAAGATAGTCTCCAGACCCCACCCCAGAGGCCCCATGTCTGCCATCATCCTGGACGGCAACAAGATCGCGAGCGAGATCAAGGCCGAGGTCGCGATCGAGGCGCGGGCGCTGGCCGAGGCCGGCATCAAGCCCGGCCTGGCGGCGGTGCTGGTGGGCAGCGATCCCGCGTCGGAGATTTACGTCCGCAACAAGATCAAGGCTTGCGAGGCGCTGGGCATCTACAGCGAGAAGATCACGCCGCCGGAATCGGTCACGACGCGCGAGATGCTCGGCCTGGTGGAGGAACTGAACGCGCGCGACGAGATCGACGGCATCCTGGTGCAGTTGCCGCTGCCCAAGCAGGTGGATGCGAAGGCGGTGCTGCTGGCCGTCTCGCCGGAGAAGGACGTGGACGGCTTTCATCCCGTGAACGTGGGCCGCCTCTCGACGCAGCGGCCGGGCCTGGTGCCGTGCACGCCGCTGGGCGTGATCGAGATCCTGAAGCGCAGCGGCATCGAGATTGCCGGGGCCAACGCCACCGTGGTGGGCCGCAGCGATATCGTCGGCAAGCCGGTGGCCATGCTCTTATTGAACTCGCACGCCACCGTCACCGTATGTCACTCCAAGACGAAGGATCTGCCGGGCGTCTGCCGCCGTGCCGACATTCTGGTGGTGGCGATGGGCAAGCCGGGCTTCGTGACGCGCGACTTCGTGAAGCCGGGAGCGACGGTGATCGACGTGGGCATCAACCGGGTGAGCGATCGCGCCGAGTTCGAAAAGTATTTCCCCGGGAACGCGAAGCGCGAGCAGGAGTTCGCCGCCAGGGGTTCGACCCTGGTGGGCGACGTCCATCCCGAGGTCGCGGAGGTAGCCGGCGCCATCACTCCGGTGCCGGGCGGCGTCGGTCCGCTGACCATCGCCATGCTGATGTCGAACACAGTGCGCGCCGCCAAACTGCGGCGCGGCGCGGCGGCGGGGACAAGGAAAGCCGTCGCCGCCGCCGCCGGAGGATAGCCGTGCTGCGCGTCGGACTCACCGGCGGCCTTTCCTGTGGCAAGTCCACGGTTGCGCGCATGTTCGCCGAGCGCGGCGCCTCGGTGATCCAGGCCGACTCCATCGCCCGCGAGCTCACCCGGCCAGGCAACTCGGTGTTCGACCAGGTGGTCAAACAATTCGGGCCGGAGATCGTCCAACCCGATGGCAGCCTGGATCGCGCCAAGCTGGCCGACCTGGCCTTTGCCGGGGGACGCATCGCGGAGCTGAACGGCATCGTGCATCCCGCGGTCATCGAGCGCCAGGAAAAGTGGATGGAGGCGGTGGAGCGCAACGATCCCCAAGGCGTGGCCGTGGTCGAGGCGGCGCTGATCCTGGAGGCGCGCGTCGGCCGACGCTTCGACAAGCTGGTGGTGGTGACCTGCGAGCCCCTACAGAAGGTGGAGCGCTTCGCCAAGCGACATACGATTTCCTTGGAGGCGGCAAAGGTCGAGGTGGCGCGGCGGCAGGCGGCCATGATGCCGGACGAGGAAAAGATCAAGGCCGCGAACTACGTCATCGACAACTCGGGCACGCCCGAGGAGGCCGCGCGCCAGGTGGACGCCATCTACGCCGAGCTCAAGCGCCTGGCGGCGGAGACGGCGAAGGGAGAGCAGCCATGAAGTCCTTGCGAGTGGTTCTTCTGGCCGTCCTGCTGGCCGGAGCGTTCTATTACCTGAGCAACCGGCAACCTGCGCCGGCCGCGGTTACGCACCCCATCCTGGCGGGACCGGCCAAGCTCGAGATCACCGAGGCCGCCGCTCCCCAGTCGTTCGACTCCGAGGAGCAGACCAACATCACGGTGTACCGCAAGGTGCTGCCCGCGGTGGTCAACATCACCTCCAAAGCCGTGGCCTTCGACTTCTTTTACGGCGAGGTGCCGGAGCAGGGCCAGGGCTCGGGCTTCCTGCTCGACCGCCAGGGACACATCCTCACCAACTACCACGTGATCGCCGGGGCGCAGCAACTGGAGGTCACGCTTTCGAACCGCTCGAAGTATCCGGCGCGCGTGGTGGGGGTGGACCGCTCGCACGATCTGGCCGTCATCCAGATCGCGGCGCAGGGACTGACCCCGGCCACGCTGGGCGATTCCAAGAACCTGGTGGTGGGACAGAAAGTATTCGCCATCGGCAATCCCTTCGGACTGAACGGCACCATGACCCGCGGCATCATCAGCTCCATCCGCTCGGTGCGCGGGCCGGAATCCTACATTGACGAGGCCATCCAGACCGACGCGGCCATCAATCCCGGCAACTCCGGCGGGCCGCTGCTGAACTCGCGCGGTGAGGTCATCGGCATCAATACTATGATTGTCGGCACCGCGGGACAGAACTCCGGCGTGGGCTTCGCCGTGCCCATCAACACCGCCAAAGCCGTGCTCGACGACCTGGTGACGCTGGGGCGGGTGCGGCGCCCGGCGCTGGGCATCCGCAGCCTGCCCATCGGGCCGGAGGCGGCGCAGCGCATGGGCCTGGCCACGGATTCCGGGGTGCTCATCGTGCAGCTGGTCCCGGGCGGAGCGGCGGAGCGCGCCGGCCTGCGCGCCGGCAACCAGCGCGCCTACATCGGCAACACTCCCATCATGCTGGGCGGCGACCTGATCGTGGCCATGGACGGCGACGCGGTCGAGGACGCCAGCGACATCTCCCGCATCATGAACCGCCACCGCGCCGGCGACACCGTGCGCGTCACCATCTATCGAGGCAAACAGAAGATGGACGTCAACGTCACCCTGGGCGAGCTGCGCGAGCAGACATAGCCCGATGGCGGCGCTCAGCAGTGATATAATTCTCGACGGAAGGAGGAGGCCGATGTTCAATTGCCAGAAATGCGGCCACTCTAACCCGATAGACTTGGAGCAGGCGCTAGCGACAGGCCGGAATTGCTGCACACGGTGCGGCCAAGAACACTTTATCGGGGCGGTGATGGTCGGGTACAAACCATTGGTTCTTCCAAAATCATCCGAATCAGTCTCGCCTGCATCCTCCTGACCCTTCGACGGAGCCGCCCCCCATTACTTACGTGGAGCTTTGGCTCTACAGTGTTTTCTACTTTGCCGTCTTGTGTCGCGGGGGGAACGCATGCCCGAGAGCGTATATCACGAGCAATGCTGCTGGCTTGTGGTGATCTTCAGGATGATTGTTCAAATATTTCACTACTACAGCTTTGAGTTGCTCCTGTTTCGCTTCTATTGGCGTTTCAATTATTGGTTTAGCGCCTCGAAGTTCTGTTGCCAGGACAACTCCGTCCCGTACCCCCATGATGAAAGCTTCGCAGAACTGCAATTCGGTCGTGCCATGCTCCGCATTACATAAACGTAATAACTCAGTTCCATGAATATCTGAGATTACGACGTTTTGATGGAGCCTCCGAAGCAAGCACTACTGAACTCAACAAAACCATTCCTATGAAAAACAGTCTCTTCATCTGTACCATTCTCCGCTCCTCTCCCAACGCTACGTAAGCCGGGATTTACTTTTTGACTTCGAAAACGGAAATGCATTCTACACCTTCGACCAGAGCCAGCACGTCGCCGAAATTGCCGGTGCTGTCCTAATTTCGATTTCCACAAAATCAGATTCGTCATGGCAGGCCCGACCCGGCGCACATCTGTACGTCTCACGTCGAGCGGCAGCACTTGACCATGAGGATGCAGATGCGTAGATTTACGCGGCTGACTAACGCTTTCTCGAAGAAGCTGGAGAACCTGAAAGCCGCTTGCGCTTTGCACTTCGCGCACTATAATTTCTGCCGCGTTCGCTCTAGCTTGCGTGTGGCTGCGGCAATGGCCGCTGGAATAACTACTGAGGTATGGCCACTGTCTGCGCTCTTCTCCTGAAAGGTCGAAGCAGATGCCAGATGCGTATGTATTGATTTGCTCGATCTGTCAAGAGCGTACTGTTCTCCCGCATCGAAGCCTTCAAGGAAAATCTCTCGGTCAATGGTACTGGCCCATGGGCGAAGAGAAACTAACGCTCGTATGCTCTGGTGACGGGCATTTGTCCGTTCATTCTGAACAAGACATCCACATGGAAGACGTTCAAGAGCCAAGCCCAAATCTACCCCGCAGTGTGTTTTGGAGAGTAACTCTTTCATGTTCCCAACGAAGCTGCGACCTTCCAATCGTAGCGCATATAAGAACCGAAGAAGGACTGTCGCATAGCGCCATAAGGAAACCGGGTGTATATCGCTAAACCGCCCGCGACTTGCGCGGCGGGGCATACCATTGACCCGCAGGGTCATGTTGAGGAGATACAACGAGTGGAGTGGACAGGGCCCGATGAGTGGTTGACATGAAGCATACCCCATGCGATGATTTCGCTGGAGCGCAAATCTTCTGAGGCCCCCACTGGCATGGGGGCTTTTCTCTTTTCTGATTCGAACACGGCTGTTGGGAGGACAGTACCGAAGGTTGAGAGCTGGTTTGAAGTGAAGTCCGCTAGTTCAACCCCTACCGTCACCGGCTGATGGACGCCGATTTGACTCCCCCTAGACCCCTGGGCTAGCCTCAATAGCCCGGCCCGGTGCTCAGGCGGGACGGGAACGGCCCTCGCGGATAAGCCCCGCACATCATGCGTCTCCTTCGTAAGCCATTGATTTTAATGGCGGTTGTGGCAGTCACCACCGCCGCCGCGCCGGCCCTCTGGGCCTCTGGGATGCGCCCTGCCCATGCGCCCCACGCCATGGTGGCGAGCGTCCACGAACTGGCCTCGCAGGCCGGAGTGGAGATGATGCAGGCGGGCGGCAATGCGGTGGACGCCGCCGTGGCCACCGGCTTCGCGCTGGCCGTGGTCCATCCCCAGGCGGGGAACTTGGGCGGCGGAGGCTTCCTGCTGCTGCGTATGGCGAACGGCGAGACCCACTTTCTCGACTTTCGCGAGAAAGCTCCGGCGGCGGCTACGCGCGACATGTATCTGGACGCGCAGGGCAAGGTCATCCGCCATGCCAGCACCGTCGGTTATCGGGCTATCGCGGTTCCCGGCTCGGTGGCCGGGCTGGTCTATGCGCAAAAGAAGTGGGGGAAGCTGCCGCTGGAGCGGGTGATGGCGCCGGCGCTCAAGCTCGCGCGCGAGGGATTCGCGCTCAGCTACGAGGACGCCCGGTCCTTCCGCGACCCGGACTACCACCTGGGCGAGTTCGCTGAGTCGAAGCGCATCTTTCAGCGTGGCGGGCAGCGCGACGTCAACTACTACCAGCCGGGCGAGATCTTCCGGCAGCCGGAGTTGGCGGCGACGCTGGAGCGCATCGCCAAAGATCCCGACGACTTCTACCACGGCAAGCTGGCAAAGGAATTGGCCGCGGCGGTCCAGAAGGGTGGCGGGCTGATGACGGCCGCCGATCTGGCCGCCTACGAGGTGAAAGAACGCGAGCCGGTGCGCGGCAGCTACCGCGGATACGAGATCATCAGCACCCCGCCGCCGTCTTCGGGCGGCA
>DASYVL010000135.1 GCA_035937135.1 Terriglobales bacterium | reverse complement strand
CAGGGGCGTCACATTCTGGCTGTTGTCGTCGAGGTGAAGGAGGATTACCGTATCCGGGATCTCGACGGAATGGCCGGTTGCCGGCAAGGTCAGGCTGCTGTCGTTGCTGGTCGTGGTTACGTTCTCCAGGAACAGGGACGGAGGGGTGGAGATGGTGCCCGAGTAATTCTTGCCCAAGGTGACGTTCTGCGCGCTGAAGGTATTGGCCGTGTGGTCGACGGTCAGGTTCCACGTCGCACTGGTCCCACCAGCACCACTGGATGCACTTGATGTGCCCGACCAGGCGCCCTGGGCCGCCGACCCCCCAGGAAACAATGCATTGTTGCTGCCGCCGCAACCGTAAGTCGCAGCCATCGCCAACAGCAAAAGCCCTAGCGACAGCAGATAAACCAGATTCTTGCGAGGCCTCATTTTGCTCTCCTTTGGATGCGCCATCTGCCCACTGAAGGTGCGATACAAGACAAGCCGCCAAGTCGGACAAACCGAGCGCTCATGATCTCTACCTTGCTACGCAAACCTTGAAAATGGGCCGAGGGTCTTCTGGGGGAAAGACTCCGCTTACTTTACTCCTTAATTAGGCCGACTGGATAGTTTTGCAACCCCCCCCCAAAAAAAAGTGTGGCACCTCGCAGGTGTTACCTACCCCCGCTTAGGAACTTAGATGTAACTCCTTAATTATCACTCGCTTGCTGGCTACCGCATCCCCGCCACCACGACCGAATGGGATGTCGCCCCGCGAAGGGGCTCAGGTCGCGGTCCGATCCGCCGTCCGTTTTTTCTAAGCCCGAGTCCCCAATCCCACACGTCGCTGGCGGTTGAACTTGGCAGTCGTGCTGTCAAGCCTCTATGGAGAGTTGGGTTGCCTCTTGCTGACGGCTGAGGGCTGGTCTTCCGACTGGCTACTGACCACTGGCTAGAGCCACTGGTTCTTCTGGTGAGCACGGAAGGATTCGAACTTGAGCCGTCTTGCGGGCGTGAGGCCGCTAGGGCGGCCGGGAGCCCGCAGGCGAAATCCCGACCCTGAGCGAAGCGAACGGGGAGGGACCTCTCTCAAGGAACGGCTCGCAGAAAACTTGGTGAGCGCGGAAGGATTCGAACCTTCGACCCATGCCTTAAAAGGGCATTGCTCTACCGGACTGAGCTACGCGCCCACCGAGCTTCAAATCTAGCACAGCCCCAAGCCTTCGTGGCGGAACCCTTCAGCGCTCGACCAGAGATTCCAGGGTGGCGAAGAATTCAGGGTAGGAGACAGCGGCGGCTTGGGCGCCGCTGAGGGTGGTCTCGCCCTCAGCGCGGAGGGCGGCGACGGCGAAGGCCATGGCGATACGGTGGTCGCCGGCAGAGTCCACGCGCGCGCCGCGCAGCCGCTGGCGGCCGGGGATGCGCAGGCCGTCCTCGCGCTCTTCTACCTCTGCGCCCATGGCGCGCAGGCCGGCGGCGATGGCGGCGATGCGGTCGGATTCTTTCACGCGCAGCTCGCGCGCGTCGCGAATCTCGATTCCCTCTTCCGTGTAGGGCGCGATCGCGGCGAGCACCGGCAGCTCGTCAATGAGCGCGGCGGTCTGCGCGCCGGAGATGCTCGCGCCTTTGAGCGCCGCGGCTTCCAGCTTTACCGTGCCGACAAGCTCTCCGTTGTGGACTTCGAGGCTCAAGGTGAGGATGCGGGCGCCCATGGCAGCCAGCACGTCGAGCACGGCGGCGCGCGTCGGGTTGAGCAGCAGGTCTTCGATGGTGAGGCTCGATTCGGGAAACAGCGCCGCGGCGCAGAGGAAGAAGGCGGCGGTGGAGATGTCTGCGGGAATGGGCGCCTCGATGGCGCGCAACTTCTGCCCGCCGGTGATGCCCACCCGATTGCGCGTCCGGGTGATCTCTGCGCCAAAAGCTTGCAGCGCCAGTTCGCCGTGGTCGCGGGTGGGCAGCGGTTCTTCCACAAAGGTTTGGCCTTCGGCGAGCAATCCAGCAAAGAGCACGGACGATTTCACCTGGGCGCTGGCCACGGGCATCTTGTAATCGATGGCGCGGAGCTTCGCTCCGGTGATGCGCAGCGGGGGCCGGGCGCCCTCGGCCGAGGAAATGTGCGCGCCCATTACGGTGAGCGGCTCGATGACGCGGGCCATGGGACGGCGGGAGAGCGAGGCGTCGCCGGCGAGCTCGCTGGCAAAGTTCTGCGCCGCGAGAATCCCGGTCAGCATGCGCATGGTGGAACCGGAGTTGCCACAGTCGAGTGGCGCGGAGGGCGCCCCGAGCTCCCTGCCCCGGCCTTCGATCTCGACCCGGCCGCCTCCCGTCTGCTCCACGCCGCAACCCAGGGCGCGCAGGCATCCGAGGGTGTGAGCGCAGTCCTCGCCGGTGGAGAAGTTCTCGAGAACCGTACGGCCATCGGCCAGGGCCGCCAGCATGGCGTAGCGGTGGGAGATGGATTTGTCGCCGGGAAGGCGCAGCGTCCCGACCAGATTGCGCGCTGGCTGCAGGATGATTTCGTTTTTCATGGAAACGACGAGGCGTTTTTCATGAAAGAAGCGAGGTCTCGGGCGTAAGCGTCTGATTATAGAGCCCTTGGAGACTCAGCGCCGCGTGCTCGCTGCCGCTTCCGCCAGGACTTCCTTGGGCACTTGCTTCAGCGTGACGTGGAACTCGAACATGGGAGTGTCGGAGCCGCGACCCCAACGGTTGACCTCCCAGTGAGCGCGCAGGAATTTCACGTCAGGGTGCGCACTGAGGTCGAGGAGCAGCGGGTGCTGGCCGACGTAGAACTTCTGGGGGAAGGCGGCGAGGGACCTCGGGCCCCAGGCCGTGCCGTCGGCCGAGCCCCAGAGGCTGACGTCGAGCGCCTCCTGCTCGACGATGCGGGTGATGTGCAGGGTTGCGAGCAAGGTCGAGCCAGCGGCGGCGCTCACATCCACAGGCGCGCCGTCACCTTGGGCGGTGACGGTAGTCTTTTCGGGGACGAGGTAGGCGTCGAGCATCGATTGCCGATTGTAGATTGCCGATTGCCGAATTTCAAAACTTTGGAAGGTACGGTTTCAGGCCGTGCAGAAAGTCACGGATCACCTTCCCGGCGGAATTACGCTGCTCGTAGATGGCGAGGTGGCCGGCGCTGGGGATGACCTCGAGGCGGCTGCCAGGGATGTGCTGATGGATGAACTCGGCGTCGGCCGGGGGAGTGAGCGTGTCCTCGGCGCCGACCAGAACGAGCGTGGGCACGTTCACGGTGGCGAGCGTAGGGACCGAATCCGGACGCGCGGCCATTCCCTGCTGTATGGCGACGATGCCCGCGGCGGTCATCTTCGCCATCATCTTGCGCGCGCCGTCGACCACGTCTGGGCGGTTGTCGCGTGTGTGCTGGCCGAGGAGTTTGGGAACCATGCTTTCCAGGAAAGCGGCCGGACCGTTCTTCTGAACTTCTTCCGCGGACTTCAGGCGCGCGGCGCGGCCTTCCTCGGTATCCGCAGAGGCGCGGGTGTCGGAGAGGATGAGCGCCGCCACGCGCTCGCGATGCCGCCGCCAGAACTCGAAGAGCACATAGCCGCCGACGGAAACGCCGGCAAAGATGGCTTTGCGGACTTTATTGACATCGCACAGGCGGGCCAGGTCGGCGGCGTGCTTCTCCATGGTGGCCGGCCCGGCACCCGGGGTGGAGTCGCCATGCCCGCGCAGGTCGTAAGCGATCAGTCGGTAGCGCGAGGCCAGCATGTCGGCCACGCCCATCCAGAAGCGGTGATTGGTGGGAAAGGGATGAAGCAGGACAAGGTCCGGGCCTTCGCCCAGAATCTCATAGTGAATCTCTGCGTCCTGGCTGGAGAGGCGCATACCACAACCCTACCACTTCGGCCTTGCTCAGGGTAGGTCGCTCCGAAGCCGGGAGCAGTCAGATGGGGCAACCTACGAGTTCTGAGCTTGCACGGGCGGCGCGGCGGGCGCGGACAGCTTTTCGGGCTCGGTGGGAACCACGATCCAGGCGATGACGTAAGCCAGAACGCCGCCGCCGCCGAAGAGCGCCACCAGCACCCAGGCCACGCGGACCACGCTGACGTCTAGGTCAAAATACTCCGCGAAGCCCCGGCAGACTCCGGCGAACACCCTTCCCTCGCGAGGGCGCACCAGGCGGCGGCGCGCGACGTCGGCTCCCACGCGCTTGCCGCAGTAGGCGCAAAGCAGATGGTCTTCCTGGATGACCTTACCGCAGTAGTTGCAGTACATGGCTATGCCTCCCGATGGGGGATACGGCCGGGGGCGGAGAAAAGTTCCGGCGACCGGGGCGGGGCAACCCCGGCGCTACGGAAGGCGATAGGGCTCGCGGAGGTGCTTGCGGGCGGTCTGGGCCTGCTCGGAATCAGGCTGTGCGGCGATTACCGCGTTGTACCGCTGGACGGCGAGGTCGCGCTTCTGTAGCAGGTCGTACATCTCGCCGGCGGCCAAGGTGGCTTTGCGGCGCAGTTCGGGTTCGGTGCGGGGAAAAGCCAGGACGGAGTCGTAGGCCTCGGCGGCGGCGGCGATCTGGCGCTGGCCGCGCAGCGACTCGCCCAGTCCCCAGGCGGCGAGTTCCAGGTGGGGATAGAAGTAAGAGCCGGCGCGGCCGGCGTTCAGAACTTTGCGATAGGCGGCGATGGCTTCCTGTCCGCGCCCGGCGTCGTTGAGGATGTTGGCTTCCTCTAGCGCGAGGAGGAAATTGCGGGGGTAGGCGGCGCTGAGGCCGCGGGCCACCTGGAGCGCGTCCAGGAAGCGCTGCTCGCGGCGCAGGAAGACGGCGAGCATGATGCGCGCGTCCACGCTGGTCTCCTTGCCGTGCGCCCCGGCGTCGGCGAGATAGCTCAGGCCCTTCTCTCTGCTACCGCCGTGGCCGGTGAATTGGGCCAGCACCTTGATGAAGAACGGCAGGTTGGCTGAGATGTATTCGTGGATGCCGACCACGGCCTTGGCGTCGGCGTAGCCGGGCGAAAGGCGGAGCACTTCTTCGTGGTCGCTGCGCGCGCCCCAGGCCGACTTGAGCGCCGCGTACCACGACTTCTCCACCAGTCCGATGTAAGTGGCGCGTAGGCTGCGGGTGACGCCGCGGGCATAGAGGGCGTCCACGTCCTTGGGATTCGCGCTTAGGCGCGCCTCGGAGAGTGCGAGGGCGCGGTCAGTGAGCTGGCGGATGCGCTCGCGCGCAGCCGGGTCAATGGGAAACTGCCGCCGGTCGAGAAAGCTGTTATTGGAGTAGAGGCTGGTATCGAGCGCTCCGGCGCGGTAAAGCTCGCGGAAAAGCACCGCGGAGAGCAGATGGTTGACGGCAAAGGGATCGTCGGGACTGGCTTCGGCGGCGCGCTCGAAGTTGCGGATGGCGCCGTCGTAGTCCATCACGTAGTAAGCGGCGAAGCCGCTCGTGGTGAAGGCCGCGGCGATGGTAGAGGGATCTTCGGGAGCGGCGGCGGCGAAGCTCGCGAGCAGGCAGAAGAGCAGCGCGCCGAGGACAGAGCGTGGGAAGCGGCCCATAAAGAGGTCGCCTTGCAGTTTAACCGATTTCACCGATGGGAGCGCTCACAGCGGAATCACGGAGTCGGCGCGCTGGCGCTCGAGGCGGATGGCCTCCGCCAGCTCGTGGCGCTTGATCTTGAGCGAGGCGGTGCGCGGGAAGTCTTGCTCCCACAGCACATAGCCGTGGACACGCTTGAAGTCCGGCAGGCGGCGGTTGCGGGCTTCGAGGTCGCGGCGCAGTGAGTCGGGAACTTCGGCCCCGCCGTCCAGGCGCAGGACGATGACGAGTTGCTCGCCGCCCAGGCCGCGTTCGGCCCAGATGTAGTTGGCGGCGAAGACGCTGTATTCCTTCACCGCCAGGCCCTCGAAGGCATTCTCGATGTCCTCGGGATAGATGTTCTTGCCGCCGGCGGTGACGATCATGTTCTTCTTGCGGCCGAAAAGTTGCAGGTGGCCGGAGGAGTCCAGGCGTCCCAGGTCGCCGGTGAAGAGCCAGCCGTCACGGAGGGTCTCGGCGGTGAGTTCGGGCTCGTCGAGGTACTGGGACATGAGAGTCTGGCTGCGGACGGCGACTTCGCCGATGCCGTCCGAAGCGGGCTCGACGATGCGCACCTCCATGCCGGGGAGCGGCCGGCCGACCGTGTCCGGACGGAAGGGCTTGAAGTCGTTGACGGTGATGGCGGTGCCGGCTTCGGTGAGGCCGTAGCCGTTGGACACGGCGATGCCCAGGTCATAGAAGAACTGCAGCGTGGCGGGCTCGGTGAAGGCGCCGCCGACGAAGAGCGCGCGCAATTCCCCGCCGAAGGCAGCATGCACCTGGCCGAGCAGTATGCGACTGAGCTTCAGGTGCGGGCGTCGCCAGGTGAGCGCGCGGTTGAGTGCGATGAGCGAGTTCAGCATCAGGCGCTTAGCAGCCGGCAGAGCGGCGAAGCGGTCGCGCAGTCCCTTCTCCAGGTTCTTGAGCACCAGCGGGACGAGGGCCATGTAGGTGATCTTGTAGCGGGGGAAGGCTTCGCGGACGAACTCCGGGCGGAGGGTGCGCAGGTGCACGACCGCGGCACCACAGGTGAAGGGGCCGATGAATCCCACCATGAAGTCAATGGCGTGGTTGGTGGGTAGGATGCTCAGGTAGCGCACGCCCGGCCAGAAGGGATAGAGCGCGGTCAGGGAGACGCACTGCTCGAGGTAGTTGCCGTGGGTCATCACGCAGCCCTTGGGGTGGCCTCCGGTGCCGGAGGAGTAGACGATCGAGGCCCAGTCGTCACGTGTGCGCGGGACGAAGGCGGACTCGGCGGCGGATTTGAATTCCTCCCAGCGGCGCGCGCCGGCGAGGTCCGCGCTGGGCGGAGCTTCGGTCACCAGGATGGTCGCAGCTTTCAGGTTGCTGAACTCCGGCGCTGCCGCGATGGCGCGCCACAGGTGGTACTCCACGATCAAGACCTTGGCTTTCGAATGGGCGAGAAGCGCAAGGTGCTCGCTGGCGGTGAGCTTGTAGTCGAGCGGCACCAGCACTCCGCCGCAGTAGAAGATGGCGTAGGCGGAGATGAGCCACTTGGACTGGTTGGTCATGATGATGGCGGCGCGGTCGCCGGCAGCGAAGCCCGCATCTTGCAGGGCGCGGGCCAGGGGCAGGGCGGCTTCTCCGAACTGGCGGTAGGTGAGGCGGCAGTTCTCGCGCTCGCGGTCGGCCTCGATCAGGCAGACTTCGTTGGGCCAGTGGACGAGGGCCTCGCGCAAGGCCGAGCCGAGGGAGGAGTGTTGGGTGAGGTCAAGCATCTATGAGAATCGTGTGATTGGATGATCGGGTCATTGGGTCATTGAAACACGGAATGATTCACCACGGGCGGCCAGGAGCGCAAATGGCCATATGGATCGATGACTCGATGGCTCGATTACAGGCGGGCCTGGATCTTGCCGGCGAGGGTGCGGAAGTCGGAGACGCCCTGCAGCTCATAGTCGGGCAGCTCGACCTGGAAGTGGTTCTCGAGGCGGGTGAGCAGTTCGAGCGTCTGCAGGCTGTCGATGCCCAGCTTCTTGAAGAAGTCGTCGTCGGGCGAGAGCTGCTCGCGCGGCACCTTGAAGTGAGTGGCTGCCAGGGTAAGAATCTGGTCGAGGGTCTGGTCGAGGGTAGGCATCGCAAGTCTCTTAGACCCTATGGTTGATCGAGGATGACACTGTCCACTTTGAAGCTTGTAGGGGGATAGTCGCCCAAAACGGCCTGAAACTCAAGTTGACTCGCGGGAACTGTTGCCACGACAAACGAGTGCCTCTTGGCGCCATCAATGGAGAACCCCACGAACTGAACTGGATAGCGGGTCTTCCCGTCCGTGATGTACAAGTCCTTCTTGCGGTCGTCTTCAGAAAGGTCGAGGTAGCTCAACTTCAGGAACACGTACCCGGGCTTTTCCGGGAAACCGTCCGAAGGTCCGAGGGGATGCCCCTTGTAGCGCGTCGCCGACAGGACTTTCAGAGGGGACTGAGCGCAGGCGCTGAGCCCAATGGCCATGGCGCAGGCGATCAATACGAGCATGTTTCTTCTCGCGTGCATAGGCGTTCCTCCTTTGACGCGGCTAAGCCTCACGGCAGATACGGCTGGGCGCCGGTGCTCTCCACGAACTTCCTCAGGCCGGCTTTGACGGCGGGGCGGGCGAGGAGTTCGCAGAAGAGGTCGATCTCGCGGCGCAAGTCGTCGTGCGGGATGGGCTTAAGGAACTTCTTGGCGGCGATGCGCGTCTCGCGGTCGAACTTGCCGACTTGCGCGGCGGTGGCGCGAGCCAGGCGCAGAGCTTCTCCCTCGGCCGCCACCTGGCTGACCAGTCCCACGCTCAGCGCGCGGCTGGCGTTCAAGCTGCGCCCGGTGAGCAGCAGGTCGCGGACGACGGCGTTGCCCAGGTCGCGCTTGAGGCGGGGAATGCCGCCCCAGCCGGGGATGAGGCCCAAGCGCAGCTCGGGGAAGCAGAAGCGGGCCATCTTGTCGGCGATGATGAGGTCGCAGGCCAGGGCCAGCTCGAAGCCACCGCCGAAGCAGACGCCGTGGACGGCGGCGATGGTGGTGAGCGGCGCGGCGTCGATCGTGTTCATGACGCGGTGGATCCGCTCCAGGAAGTCACGCGCGCCGGCAGCGACTTCTTTCGTCGGGTGCTGCTCCATGAGGGAATGGAGCTCGCGCAGGTCGGCCCCAGCGGAGAAACCGGCCTTCATCCGGCTATAGAGGATGAGGGCGTGAGCGTCGGCGCTTCCCTTCTCCAGGGCGGCGGCGAATTGTTCCAGCTCTTCGAGGGTCGCCCGGCTGATCTCGTTGCAGGGCTCGCGGTGGAGCGCCAGTTCGATGGCGCCGTCGGCCAGTTCCCAAGAGAGTGTCTTGCCTTTGAAGTCCTTCATGCCTGTTTTGCTGCGTACAACGATTCAATGTCATCGCTGAAGCGCGCCGTGATGGCGTCGCGCTTCAGCTTGCCGTTGGCGGTGAGCAACCTGTTCTCGATGGTGAAGGCTTCCTCCAACACCTGGAAATTGTGGATGCGGCGGTAGTGCGGCAGGTCGGCGTTCAGTTTGTCGAGCGCCGCTGAGACTTCCTCGCGCGCCACTTTTCCGGTCACCAGCGCCGCCAGGTAGCTACGGCCGTTGCCCACCAGCATCACCTGCTGCGCCCCGCCAAGCAGGTGCAGCAGCCGGTCCTCCAGGGGCTCGGGGGCGATGTTATGGCCGGAGTTGAGGATAAGCAAATTTTTAACGCGGCCGATGATGCGCCAGTTGCCGCGCTGGTCCACCTCGCCCTGGTCGCCGGTGAGGAACCAGCCATCCTTGAGGACGCTCGCCGTCTGCTCCGGGCGGTTCCAATAGCCGGTGAAGATGTTGGCACCGCGGACCAGGATCTCACCGCTCTCCGCCAGTTTCATCTCGACGCCGGCGATGGCCGGGCCGACGCGCCCGGGCTCGACCCGGCGAGGGTCATCCATGGTGCAGATGGCGGTGGTTTCCGTGAGGCCGTAGACCTGGAGCACGGGGATGCCCAGCATGCGGAAAAACTCCTGGGTCTCGACGGCGAGTGGCGCCGAGCCGCAGATGAGGGCGCGCAGGTTGGGTCCGAGCTTGCTCCGCACTGCACGAAAGACGACCAGGCTGGCGAGCGCCAGCCAGAGGTGGTCGGCGAAGGAAGCTGCCTGGCCGCGGCTCCACGCTCCCTTGGCCCGGCGATAGAGGCCGAGGGCCATGCCGCCGCGCTTCTGCAGCTGGTCCTCCACGCCGCTGCGAATCCTTTCGAGTAGCGCGGGGACGTTGAGGAAGTAGTCGGGCTGGGCGGCGCGGATCTCGTCCGCCAGCTTCGCGAGGTCGGTCGAAAGGGTCAGCACGCTCGCGCGCGAGAGGGCGGTGAGCAGCAGGATCCAGGAGCCAGCGAAGCAGAAGGGCAGGTAGTGGAAGACGCGATCGGTGCCTTGGGGACGGGCCATCAGCAGATCGAGTCGGCCGAGCGTGCAAGAGGCCATGTGGTTGAGGTTGCCGACGTTGAGGATGACGCCCTTGGGCTCGCCCGAGGTGCCAGAGGTATAGATGATGGCGGCGGGGGAGGCGTCCTTCAGGGGGTAGGGGTCCTTCGACTCGGCCGTCGCGTGCGCTCCTGCCTCGCTCAGGATGACAGCGTTCTTTTCTTTGGAGAATACTTGGTCGAAGGTGAAGCTGGGAGGCGCGGCGGGCCAGGCGGTGGCGATGGCGTCGCGCAAGGCGGCGTCGCCGCAGCAGAGGAGCGCAGGCGAGCAGTCCTTCATCATGCCGGCGAGTTCGGTCGGCGCTTGGCGGGCGTAGAGCGGGACGGCGATGAGGCCCTCGGCGAGGATGGCCAGGTCCATGGCCACCCAGCGGATGCTGTTAGGAGCGAGCACGGCGCAGCGGTCGCCGGGCTTGAGTCTACGGCTGCGGAGGAAGGCGCGAGCAGCGCCAATCGCGGAGAGCAACTCCCCGGCAGAGGTCGTGGTGAAACTGGCGCCGCGAACTTCGCGCAGCACCACGCGGGCCAGGTCCTGGCGAAGGCGCTGAAAGATGTTCTCCAGGAAGTTCATCCGCCGTGGGCCTCGACCAGTTTGCGCAGGCTGGGGCTGAGCGGCGGCAGGTAGTCCTCCCAGCTCAGCGGGCCGCGGCGCACGGGAAACTGGGGATAGCGCTCGAGCACGTGCTCCTCGAAGCGCACGCCCATGCGCGCCATGAGCTTCAGGTTGCGGACCACGGTGCGCCCGATGCCGCTGGCGATGCCCTCCCCTTCCTGCATGAGCTTTTGCAGCATGGCGAGGATCTTGGATTCGAGTTCCGGGTCATTCACGGTGGTCAAGAGGTCGGTGTGGCCGCGCTCGCGCATGAGGTTGCGGATGCGCTCGTCGAAGGTAACGCCGGCCGAAGGCACCAGGGCGGGCATGGAGGTGACGATGGCGTGGTAGCGCGAGGAAACCATGAGGCGCGCGGCCCGCAGGATGCTCACCAGTTGGTACATGTCGTACTGATCGGAGGTGAAGACGGGAGCGCCGCCCAGAAGCCCGGCCAGGCGGCGGCAGGCGTCCGCGTCCAGGCGCTCGGTGCCAACGAGGATGGGAAAGACGTCGTGCTGGGTGCGGAAAGCGTTGACGGCGCCGGCCCAGGCGGCGAGGTAGCGCTCGTAAGCCGCGTCCACGGCTGGACCGGAGTTGTGGAAGTACACGGTGCGGTAGTGGCTTTTCGCGTAGGCGCCGGTCAGGCCATGCAGCGCGTACTTCACCAGCGAGGGCCGAACCGGCCAGAAGAAAGGATTGATGGGACAGAGGATAAGGATGGGCGTGCGCTCGTCCCATCCCGCTTCACGCAGAACTTTTCTCGCGTACTCCTGCGGGTGCGGCTCGAAGGTCCAGCCGGTGTCGGTGCCCAGTTCGACGGGAACGCCGAGCTCGGCGAGGACGTTGCGCGACTCCTCGTTGCGGGTGATGACCAGCGACTGGCGAAGGAAGCGACGGCACATGGCGGCCAGCATGCGGTCCATGTGGTCGGCGTCGCCACCGTAGCCCACGCTCAGCCCGTTGCGCGCCGCCGCGATGCCCAGAGAGCCGATCATCATGGTCGTCAAAGCGTTGGCGAACTTGCTCTTGAACATGGAGCCTTCGCAGGCCACCACGCCGTGGTGGCGAGGCACTTCGCGGGCGAGGAAGGGCGGAAAGATGTCGGGCAGGTGGACCTGGGTGGCGTCGCCGAAGTAGCCGCGGGTGAGGTCGAAGTCCTGGGTCATCACGCTGAGCGAGGCGTGCTCGCCCAGGATGCGGCGCACCTGGCGCAGCATCTCGTCCACGCGCAGGTCGGAGCCGGTGTTGCGCGTGCCGTTGTAGCCGGCGAAGAGCAGCCGCAGCTTCTCGCCGGGAGTCCAGGGGGCGCCGGCGCCCAGCACCCAGCCGACCTTGGAGAACTCGATCAGGCCGCTGACCCACGCCTCCAGTACCAGGTCCATCATCCGCTGGCGCCTCCCGAGGCGGGCCATTCCTTGTAGTTGTAGGTGAATCGGTTGTCCTTGCTGAACTTGAGCAGCGGATAGCTGTACTGGGAGAAGGGTGCGGGAGCGCAGCCGCGTTCGGTGACCACGCGAGTGTTGTCGAAGACCGTGTTCCACACCAGGTAAGGCAGGAAGACCTTCATCAGCGTGGCGCCGTAACCGAGCGAGCTTTTGCGCTTGGCCAGGCGCTCGACCAGCGCGGTGAAAGACTTTTCCATGCTGGGGACGAAGCGCGGCTTGCGACTGCGCTGGGCGGAGGCCAGCGCGTCTGTCAGTTCGCGGAAGGTCTGGGAAGCGGTGCCGGAGGATAGATGGTAGATGTCGTGCTCCGGCTTCTCCTTCTGGTGCAACTCGACCACAGAATCGGCGACGAAGTCCACGTTGACGATGTCCACCTTGTCGGTGGGGCGAAAGGGCAGGAAGGGCAGGCCGGCGAGAAAGACGAAGGCGCGCACCATCTCGAACTGCGTGGTCTCGGCGTGGCGGCTGTCGCCCAGCACGATGCTGGGGCGGAAGATGGTGCGCGGGACGTCGGGGA
>DASYVL010000134.1 GCA_035937135.1 Terriglobales bacterium | reverse complement strand
CTCGGCCGCGGCGGCCGCCTCATCTATGTTGGCGCAGGGACCAGCGGGCGCATCGCGGCGCTCGACGCCTCCGAGTGCCCGCCCACCTTCAACACCGATCCGCGCATGGTGCAGTACGTCATCGCCGGCGGCAGCCGGGCGATGGCCCGCGCCGCGGAAATCAACGAAGACTCTCCCCGGCTCGGCCGCCGCGACTTGGCAAAGAAGCGGCCGACAAAGAAGGACGTCGTCGTCGGCATCAGCGCCAGCGGGCGCACTCCTTACACCCTGGGCGCACTGGAGTACGCGCGGGAGCGCGGTGCGACCACCGTCGCCATAACGGGGAATCCCGGGTCGCCTATGGGGCGGGCAGCGGAGATCGCCATTGTGGTCGAGACGGGGCCGGAGGTGGTCGCCGGCTCCACGCGCATGAAGGCGGGCACCGCGCAGAAGCTGGTGCTCAACATGCTCTCGACCGGCGCCATGACCCGGCTGGGCTACGTCTATGGCAACCTGATGGTGAACGTCCACCTGAAGAACCGGAAGCTGGTGGAGCGCGGCCTCGCGATCCTCGAGCGCGCCTCCGGCCTCGACCGGGAGGCGGCGAGGAAGGCGCTCAAGGCCGCCGGGAACAGCGTCCCAGTGGCGCTGGTGATGCTCAAGGCCGGTCTGGGGCGGTCGGAGGCCAAGCGCCGCCTGGCCGCCGCGCATGGCCATGTCCGGAAGGCCATGGAAGGCTAACCACACTCGTCACGGGGTCCACGCGGTGTCTAATACTCATTAGCCCGTAAAATGTCTGTGTGCATGCGGGCGACTGGCCCGCGCGGGCTCACCCTCTATGGACAAGTTCGTAATCCGCGGCGGCAATCCCCTGGTGGGGACGGTGCGCATCAGCGGCGCCAAGAACGCCGCGCTTCCCTGCATGGCAGCGGCGCTGCTCACCGACGAGCCGGTGATCCTGGAGAACATCCCGGACGTGCGCGACATCCAGACCACGAGCAAGCTGCTGGAAGCCATGGGCGCCGAGGTCGAGCTGGGATACGGTCGCGCCCACCACCGCACCACCCTGAGCTGCCGAAATCTTCTGAATCCGGAAGCCTCCTACGACCTGGTGAAGACCATGCGCGCCTCCACCCTGGTGCTGGGGCCGCTGGTGGCGCGCACGGGACGGGCGCGGGTCTCGCTGCCCGGCGGCTGCGCCATCGGCGCGCGGCCCATCAACCTGCACATCAAGGGACTGGAGCAGTTGGGCGCCGCCATCACACAGGAGCACGGATACGTAGAGGCGCGGGCGGAGCGCCTGCGCGGCGGACACATCGTCTTTGACCGCATCACCGTCACCGGCACCGAAGACCTGCTGATGGCCGCGACCCTGGCCGACGGCGAAACCGTGATGGAGAACTGCGCGCTCGAGCCCGAGGTCGCCGACCTGGCCGCCCTGCTCAACAAGATGGGCGCTCGCATCGAAGGCGCGGGAACTTCCACCATCCGAGTGAAAGGAGTGGAGCGGCTGCGCGGCGCGAAGCACCGCATCATCCCCGACCGCATCGAGGCGGGGACGTTCATCGTGGCGGGCGCGTTGACCGGCGGCGACCTGATCGTCTCCGCCTGCGACCCCTCGCACCTGACCGCGCTGCTGCAGAAGCTGCAGGAGGCGGGCGCGACGGTGAAACACAACTCCGAGTCGGTGCGCGTGATGTCGAACGGCCCCTTGAAGCCCGCGGACGTGGCCACCGAGGAGTATCCCGGCTTCGCCACCGACATGCAGGCGCAGTACATGGTGCTGGCCACGCAGGCGGAAGGGACCTCCATCGTCACCGAAAACATCTTCGAGAACCGCTTCCTGCACGCGCAGGAGCTGGTGCGCATGGGCGCGGACATCAAGGTGGAGGGCTCGCAGGCCATCGTGCGCGGCAAGACGCCGCTGAGCGCGGCGGCGGTTCTGGCTTCCGACCTGCGCGCCTCGGCTTCGCTGGTGCTGGCGGGACTGGTGGCCGAGGGCGAGACCATCATCGACCGCGTCTATCACATCGATCGCGGCTACGAGCGCATCGAGGAGAAGCTGCGCGGCGTGGGCGCCCAGATGAAGCGCATCGGAGAGATGCTGCCGCGCCGGGCCGCGGCTCCCCTGGTCACCGGGTAGTTTTCCACTTCACCCCTCCGACAGCGTGATGGGCGCCGGCTGGCCCGCCTGGGCGCGCAGCACACCCGCCACCGCCGCCAGCACCACCAGCGACGCCACCAGCATGAGCGGCGGGATAGGTTCCCGCAGGATAAGTGCGCCCTCCACAATGGCCACAAGGGGCACCACTAGGCTGAGGGTCGAGATCTGGTAGGGCTGCACGTGGCGCAACAGCCAGTAATACAGACCGAAGGCGACCGCCGAGCCCACCACGGCCAGGAACAGCAAAGCGAGGAGGGCGTGCGGAGTCCACTGGGACGCGCGGCCGCGCTCCATCACCGAACTGCCCGCCACCAGCACCACTGCGCCTACCAGGAACTGCCAACCGGTGGTGGCAACCGGGTCCATGCCGGAGATCTCGCGTTTGGCGAAGTGGATGGAAAAGGCATTTGAGATCACGGCCAGCAGGATGGCCACCCCGCCCAAGAGTGTGCTGCGCGTAGCGGCCAGGCCCTGGCCGAAGAGCACGGCGATCCCGCCCGCACCC
Source organism: Terriglobales bacterium (assembly GCA_035937135.1). Lineage (NCBI taxonomy): Bacteria > Pseudomonadati > Acidobacteriota > Terriglobia > Terriglobales > Terriglobales bacterium. Next base: position 701 of record DASYVL010000134.1, on the reverse strand, counting down.
AGCACCATGCCGAAGATCGCTGTTCGCGGGACCGAGTGCTTGCTCATCCATGGAGTGAACGCGGCCACACACAGAGGCATGGCGGAGTAGAGCACCGCGGACATGGAAGAGGTGACGGACTGCTCGGCCCAGAAGAGAAGTCCGAAGGGCAAGGCGATCATGGTGATCCCCAGGACACAAACCGCGCGCCACTCGCGCGGCCCCTGAGGCGCTTGGGAGCCGCGGACCGCCGATATCAGCAGCATGATGGCGGCGGCCAGAATGAAGCGCACGCCGGCGGACCAGAGCGGCGGCACGTCGCGCACCAGGACGCGGATGGCCATCCAGGTGGTGCCCCAGATGAGGCAGAGGGTGAGGTAGGCGAGGTAATGGGGAAGGCGGAAGGCAGGGGGCGAGGCGCCGGTCTGGGTGTCGTCGGTCGCCATGGCGAGGGTTCAGTGTGACAGGAAGTAGATGCGTACCAAAAGGAAAAAGCCGCGAGAGCTTCGCGGCTTTCTCGTTAAGATGGTGCCGGCTTAGCGGTTTCCTGCGCCGTCGCCGCCGCGCGGGCCGCGACTGCCGCCTCCCGGCGGGCCTCCGCGTCCTCCGCGTCCTCCGCGTCCCTTGCCGCCGCCACCGCCGCTGCCGCTTCCTCCGCGTCCGCCGCGTCCACCGCGGAAACCGCCGCGGCCTCCGCGGTCAGGACGTTCGGGGAAGGGCTC